>PXBU01000435.1 GCA_003566795.1 Puniceicoccaceae bacterium
CTATCTGCTCGGCCTGAGCACCTTTGCGCCGGATCTTTTCGCCAAGCGCGATGCCTGCTGGTTGGCAGGCGATCCGGCCTTTTATGAGATCAACGACGTCCTGCAGTATCTCGGCTTTCTGGCCTTCCGCGACCCCGTGCCCGCCTACAAGCACAGCGCCGCTCAGTTCCTGAAATTGCGCGGCTGGATCCAGTCAGATATCACTCACCCCAAATCACCCTCCCGCCCCGCCAGCGACATCCCCATCCTGGAGGATATACTGGAAAAAATGAATCGCTTATGAGCTTCCCCCGTATTGCCCGACTCCGCACCGCTGCTGATTTCAGCGCGTATCTGAAAGAACTGGGTATTGAGCTACCCTTTGACGAAGAGCTGGCGACTGGCCCGACTGCTCCGCTGGCCCAGCCCTTTGAACTGGACGGCCGCTCGATCGGCAACCGCTTCTGCATACATCCGATGGAGGGATGGGATGGCACCCCCGACGGTCGCCCCACGGTGCTCACCACGCGGCGCTGGCAGCGCTTCGGCCAGAGCGGTGCCAAACTAATCTGGGGTGGCGAGGCCGTCGCCGTGCAACATGATGGCCGCGCCAATCCCAACCAGCTAATGATCAACGAGTCCACGCTCGAAGCACTCGCCGATCTGCGGTCCGAATTGGTGACCGCCCACGAGAAGGACCACGGGAGCAGCGGCGACCTGATGATTGGCTTGCAGCTCACGCACTCGGGACGCTTTGCGCGGCCGGACATGGATCAGAAGATGAAGCCCCGGATCCTGTATCGTCATCCCACTCTCGATGAGAAATTTGGCTTGTCGGCGGATCACCCGGTGCTGACCGACGATGACATCCGCGAGATCATTGCCAACATGGTGCAAGCGGCCTGCCGGGCGCAGCAAATCGGCTTCGACTTTGTGGATGTGAAGCACTGCCATGGTTATCTAGGGCACGAGTTTTTGACTGCCTATGACCGGCCCGGCCCCTATGGCGGCAGCTTTGAGAACCGCACCCGCTTCCTGCGTGAAGTCGTGGCGGGCATTCGCGAGCAGGCACCCGGCCTCGGGATTGGCGTGCGGTTGAGCGCCTTCGATTGGGTGCCCTTCAAGCCCGGCGAGGATGGCACCGGTGAGGCAGCACTTAAGGATGAATACCGCTATGCTTTCGGTGGTGATGGCACTGGCACTGGGATCGACCTGGCTGAGCCGGTCGCCTTCCTGGAGCTACTGCGTGAGCTGGACATCAAGTTGGTCAATCTGACGGCCGGCAGCCCCTATTACGTGCCGCACATTCAACGGCCCGCGCTGTTTCCTCCCTCTGATGGTTACCAGCCACCGGAAGATCCGTTGGTTGGCGTGGCCCGGCAAATTTCAATCACCGCCCAGCTTAAGGCACAATTCCCTGAATTGGCTTTGGTCGGCACTGGTTACAGCTACCTGCAGGAATGGTTGCCCAACGTCGCCCAGGCAGTGATTCGTCAGGGAATGGCAGATTTCGTCGGTCTCGGACGCATGGTTCTTTCCTATCCTCAGCTGCCGAGTGATGTGCTGGCGGGCAACCCGCCCCAGCGTAAACTCTACTGCCGCACCTTCAGTGACTGCACCACTGCGCCGCGCAGTGGCATGGTCTCAGGCTGCTACCCATTGGACTCCTACTACAAGGAGCGTCCCGAGGCAGCGAAAGTGGCCGAAATCAAAAAGGCCAGCAGCTTGAAGTAAAGCGGGCGCGTGCGGGATGCGATCATGGCAACAGGCGGGACGTCTGTTCTAGGGCTTGTGCGCTATTAACGAATCTCCCAGCGGTAGTGCATGTTGGAGAGTTTTTCGCAGCCGGTATCCGTTACGCGCACCACGTCCTCGATGCGGCATCCACCGATTGACGGGTAGTAAAGCCCCGGTTCGATTGTGATCACATGGCCTGCCTTCAGCTTGGCCTTTACCACGGAAACGCGGGGCGGCTCATGCACCTCGAGTCCCAGGCCGTGGCCAGTGCCGTGGATGAAGCCGTAAAATTGCTCCCCGCTACGCCCCGTCTGGTAGCCGTGTTCTTTAAAGTAAGCTTCGACCGTGGCATGCACCGCGTTGCCTTTCACACCAGCTTGGACTGCGGCAATCGCAGCCGCCTGTGCACCACGCACGGTGCGCACCAGCTTGCGCTGCTCGGGACTGGCCCGTCCTTTTAGGAAGGTCCGCGTCATGTCACCGTGGTAGCCCGACTGCTGCATGCGGGGGAAGACATCGATAATGATGAGTTGATGCGGGCGCAGCGGCCCGTGCCCGACTTCGTGCGGATCGCAGGCCTGCCGTCCACCCGCCACGATGGTATTGCGCGCCACCGCACCCTTCGCCAAACAGGTCTGATCAATGATCGTGCGGAGGCGCTCGGAGGTAAGGACTTTTCCCCGATAAAGGATGCGATTGCCCTCGATGATCGAATCGCGCAGGACCTGCTCCGCCGCCCGAATGCCTGCCGCCGAAGCCGCATTCCCCTGGCGGATGGCCCGCGTTTCAGCGTCGGTCTTGCACTGGCGCTTGGGAAAAAACAAGCCGTGCCTGACCTGCAAGTGATAGCCCGCCTCATGCAGCACCGCGTAATAGGCGGCTGGGAAGTTTTCCGGCAGTTCGATCTTTTTAACTGCGAAGCGTTGGGCAAAGTAGCACATCAGCTCACCCGGTCCGACCTCATCCTCCTTGAGGCCCAGCAACTCCGCCGCCTTGGGCTTGATTGCCTCCAGCAGCATCACTTCATCGTAGTTCGATTTGGCCCGCACCCGACTGTATTCCAGGCGATTGACGACCGCATACGATTTCTTTGAGGTGATAATGGACAGGTAGGGGTCCGGGACGAAGACACCTCCCAGATAAAAAGTATCTGC
>PXBU01000190.1 GCA_003566795.1 Puniceicoccaceae bacterium
GCGAAGGAGGTAATTCCGAGTAGCGCTGCCGCGCTACTCTCCATACCTCCTCTTCACGTTGTGAGAAAGAAATGAACTGGAAAGAAATCCGAAAGGAGATGGACGCTGCCCTCAAGGCTGAGGTGGTCCCGCTTTTGAGAGCAATTGATTTTAAGGGATCATATCCCCATTTCCGAAGAACAGCCATGGACCGGATTGACGTGATTGGTTTTCAGTTCAGCCAGTGGGGGCCCCAGCTTTACGTTGAAGTGGCCGTAGCCCCATTGGATGGAGTGACCTTGAGTGATGGAAAGCATTTCCCACCAGAAAAGATTAAGTATTACCAATGTTGGCCTCGCCGCCGAGTTGGCGAGAATCCTTTCGATTTTGGGAACGGGGACATTGAGGAGGCGGCACGGAGGGTGAAGGGCGCTCTACCCGAGGCGGAGGACTGGTGGCAGTCGGCGAAGCCAAGACAGAACTCACAACAAGGCGAAGGAGGTAATTCCGAGTAGCGCTGCCGCGCTACTCTCCATACCTCCTCTTCACGTTGGCTAAATAAAATGAATAAACTAATCCCAATCCTAGCTCTACTAATCCTTGCCGGATGTGCTGAAAAAGAAAAAAAAGAAAGTACCGACTGGGCTCTGAGCATTCAGGCGAACACAGGAACAAGAGAACAAAAACAGGCGAAACTAAGCGGTGAAATCCGCTACGTTCTCGACGGAGTCGAAAACACGAAACAACTGCCTGAATATGACTTTCCTATCTCCGCAATTATGCAGTTTCAAGCAGATCGCGTCCTTGGAATAGAGGTCGACGCAGTGGATTATAACTATCCAGTCTTCCTACATCTTATCCGGTATGAGAACATGGATGAAATAAAATGGCCTGAGGAAGCCATGGAGTTGGAGACGTCTCGTTTTCTTTACGCTAGAAAAGATAACCTCAAAAATGGATTTACCGCGATACCTGAGTCCATTTCTATTGAGATGAAACGGGATTTGGATAAAGACGCGTTACGCTTCGGCAGAAAAAATGAACTTACCAGAAATCAGGTTGCAAAGATTTTCAGCGAGATCGCACCCGAAGTGAAATTTGAAGAGAGTGAGGGCTGGGTTCAGACGGCAGAAGAGAAATACGATACAGACTTACTTTCCTACAGCGACGACGGGCAAGAGGTCGAACTAGAGTTCAGGATTACCTCACGAAAAGGTGATCAACGTGTCGAATCCATGGAGTTGAAAATCATTTTTCCGATTGGCAAATTTGACCGTTACAGTGAATTAATCGGTGAACGACACCGAAAGTATATTGAAGGTTTTCTTGACTCAGTCCTTTCCAAGGAGAACGAAGTAGAGTGGCTGGTTGAGAGTATTTTTGATCAGCTGCATTCAAAGCATGACGGACGAATTATTGAAGTTGGAGACTACATTCTAACAACTTACAGAATCTATTGGGACTATATTGTACCTGTAGAGCACCTGGGACTTTTAATCACCACTAAACCCTAGCAAACTGAAGCCAACAAATCGGCAGAGGTAATGGGTGTTCCGCTGCGCTCCGCACCCATACCTCGCCCCGATGTTCGGTCTGCAGACTGAACATCAAAGGAAAACCAATTGAGATGATACTTGGGGAAATCCGCCAGCGTCATTCTGGGAAAATTCCTTAATCATTGATATTTTGCAAGGTTATCAACAAACGACGCTTGACTGAAGATCCATAAAGGTATAATTTATGTACTAATGAAGTTCGAGTACGATCCGGCAAAATCCGAATCCAATCAGAAAAAACATGGCATAGGTTTTGACCAAGCCCGTGACTTGTGGCTGGATGAACAAGGTTTGATCGTTCCGGCGCGAACCGAACTGGAACCGCGCTATGCGTTGATTGCACAATGCGATGGAAAGGTTTGGACGTGTATCTTCACAAAACGGTCCGACCGCATTCGAATCATTTCTGTCAGGAGATCCCGAGATGGCGAAAAAGAAAAATACCATAACCGCTGAAGAGTTTGACCGCCGTTTCGATGACGGTGAAGACATCACAGACTTTCTGGATTGGGAGCAGGCAAAGCGCCCCGGCCTAGAACAACGCAGGGTTAATGTTGATTTGCCCGTATGGATGATCGGTTCTTTGGACCTTGAAGCCAAGCGTATCGGAGTCACCCGGCAATCCATCGTCAAAGTCTGGCTTTCCGAACGACTAAAATCCGAACAAATCGCTACAGCGAAAAATCGCTGAGCGAGATCGTTGTGTCGGTGAAAATACAATGAACATTGAGAACCTAGGCGAACCTGACCTGCACCTACTGGGCCTGAAACTCTGGATACCTTCGCGACAATTTGCGGATTCAACAGATTACTGGGATGGGAACTGGGTATACATAACAGCATGCTGCACAGCTCCGTTTTCTCAGGTTTATGCGCAAGGAACTTTTTTGCATCTATCTGAACTCCAACATTGGCTGGGCCAACTTAAGGTTTTGCATAAAAATTCAAAAGGGATTGCGGAGTTGGACTGTATGGAACCGAATCTCTACGCGAGAATCGAATTGAACAGCCTTGGTACAGGTACGCTGGTTGTAAAACTTACCCCGAATCACCTATCACAGAAACATGAAATCGAATTCGAGATTGACCAATCTTATTTGCCAAAAGCGATCAAGGATATTGAAACGATTATGAAAGCCTTCCCCATCAGAAAAGGATGACACAACCAAAGACGACTGCGAACCCTCGTACCTCGGGTCCGCAGCGTCTAGCCGTTGACTGAGAATGAAAAAGAATAAACCAACAGATGCAGAACTCCGTGGCATGACCGTTAATGAACGTCTGTTTGCTGTAGGCCTAATTGATCAATGGGACAAGGCAGCCAAAAAAAGAA
>PXBU01000094.1 GCA_003566795.1 Puniceicoccaceae bacterium
AAAAGTACTTTCATTAAAATAGATTTTTTTCCCATCTTGTTAAAATTGTGTATTAGCTTGTATTGAAGTTAGTTTACTTATTAAATATCTGTAAAAGTTTGACTATGGGGAGTTCACTCTTTTTACCTCAAGCATGTGAAAAATAACCTCATCCGATCCTACACTCACAAGTTCATATTGGTTTCCATCGGTAGTGATCAGCACCTCCAGTTCGATCCATTCCCCCGTATTTCTATTGTTAACGGATAGTTTCACATCACCGTTTTGTTTCAATTCCCATGTACCTGATCCTTCATCAAAATACACTACCCGCGCAATACGCCTTTCGCCAATAGAGAACACACGAGGATCGACATGGAAGGTCATCGTCTTGCCAGGCGGCAAGGCGCGGGCCCAGGCGCCAAAACGAACCAGATCCGAACCGACTTTGCGCAACCCGATGGAACCGTCATCCACTCCCGGAAAATTATCCACCAGGGGCCAGATGGGATTGTTGCCTTCACGTTCCATCAGGAAGGTGTAATCGCCCTGGTAATTATCGCCCGTGTCGTCACGCAGTGCCACCCATGCACCCGGCGAGGCCTTGGGAGAGGCATGCAAGCCAATGTATTTATCTGTAAAGCGGAATCCGGCATCCATTTCCGGCACCTCGAAGAAGTTAAGCACCGGACCGCCCTCCTCCAATTGCCCCCTGAACATATGCATGTGGGTTCCGGCCATGGACACGCCGGCGTGCATCTCCGAAAGCATACGCCAATAATTGAATTGGGTGATTTGGAAAACATCGTCAGGATCAGATCCCATCTCCGGATTATATCTGGACGCCTGAGGATCATGCGTAGCCGTGTAATTGTGATAGCCGTCAACCTCGGTAAAAGCCATGGTTTTTCCGGTGCGGGCGAATTCAATAAACCGGGAATAGCGGGACGTTTGATTGTATATCTGGTTTTGCTCCATGGAAGCACCGGTTTGGAAAAAACCAAGCTGTCCGGTTTCAAAATAGTCTCGGTAATGCTCCAATACCTCGTCGGAAATCCCTTGCCGTGCCCAGACAAATGCGTAAGGTAAAATATGGTCAATATGAAAACCGACAGCAGCTTTTCTGTATTCAGTTGCAATTTCAGGTGTCCAGGCCTCAATGATTATGTCATCATCCACGCCTTCAGGTATGATCCAATTATCCAGTGGCCGGTGTTCAGGGCTAACATAAGTGTGTTCTGTTCCGATGGCATTGAAACTCATCCGTATACCTGTGATCATATCACGATACTCAGATTGCTCCAGATACTTTCCGAAAGCGTTCAACATATTTTCATAGGCTTCAACAAAGGTGGGATGCCAATACATTAGCGTTCCCTGGGGATCATCAATCGCACCGCCCAACTTCTGCGGGTGATATGGAACGATGTCAAAAAGCCAATCGGGCTTTCGATTGGCATTAAGCTTGATAATGGCATTCCTACCCAACTGTTTAATCTCTTCCAGTTTCTCATCCATTACTGAGAAATCATACACCCCATGTTCCGGTTCAACATGTGCCCACTGAACATCACGGCGTGAATTAGAAAGCTGAAGATATCTGACATACTCAGGCATATCAATATCGGGGTTAAACTGAAGCGCGCCGATACCTACTCTTATATCGCGATCGCGCTCAGTTGCAGCCTGGGCGAGCCAGACTGTGGTGTAGCCGGAGGATTCGTCGAACTCAGCATATAGCGTGCTGTGGCCTTCCCGGGCAATGAGGGTCGCCTTATTGGAGTGACCGTCCAGCTGCCCTTTTCCTAAAGTGAACGCTCCTGAATCGTAAAGCTCCTGAACCCTTCCTATCTGGCTCCCGGCCCATCGCAGCGTTCCTTTTTCAAGATGGACATACCCCCTGTTGAACGACAAGGCGCTACTTTCACTGTTTTGGATCTCCAAAGTTCCGTCAACCAAACGGATCTGTCCGACTCCTCCTGCAGAGCCCAGTGATACCTTGTCAGTAACCGCCAGGGAGCCCCTGTTTTCTATGCGAACAACAGCCCCCTCTGCGTGGGATACATTCAGGGTGCCCGCGAAGGCAGGGGCATCGACGATAAGGGCATCGGCCACGGAAGTGTGGTTAACAATATCATGATCGGCAGGTTCCACTCCACTGGTCCAGTCGTTGTGAATGTACCATTTGCCGTAACCGGAAGTGTTGAGATAGGTCATGGTTTGTGGGTCTGTATTTTCAAACACAAAGTCGAACGCATGTTGGTTGTGCACAAAATCATCAATGCTCTTAAATTGACGACCGGCCAAAACCACGTTGTCGAAAATCAGGTTTGTGATCTCATTATCCGGTGTGCCCCAAAATGTATTGGGGCGACCGAAAACCCCAGGCGCAGCGGCCCGGACATTTTCAAAGCGTACCCCTTTGAGATTACCCCTCGGAGTGCCCCGGTCAACACGTGTGTCAAATCCGAACAGCGATCGGGCTGGCATGGGGTCTTCATAATTGATATTACGAAAAACGACATGGGAGGCGGTGTTGCCGTCCTGTTGCCTGAAATTCTGCTTCTGGATGACCGACTGTCTTGAATTATCGTGATGGTAAGTCCCTCGACCATAGATAATATCGATGTCCTCTACATAGAGTGTCTCCGGCAGAGAGGATGGAAAGTCGGCGAGCCGATCATTCATAATGAAAGTATTCCGGAGCGCGGCGCCGTTAACATCATTCCAATACACAACCCGGCGAATCCCCAGCCCCCTCACATAGGTGCCATCATCCTGGGCACGAATAAAGGAATCCTCCAGATAGCCGTTGCCCAGTATGGTGAGTCCGTCGCCGTTTGCGCGCCAGGTAATGGTTTTCAGCCAGCGGGCATAGTTG
>PXBU01000097.1 GCA_003566795.1 Puniceicoccaceae bacterium
CAGACACATTCGAGCCTGCACCGCCACCGCGCTCGGACCCGGAACGCGTGCGGCAGCACCCCGCGTGTGGCCAAAAATCCCTTCGGGGTCCCAGTTATCAACAGACCATGTATGTTGCGATTGAAAAAATCAGATATGAAGATGATTAAACACTATATTGCTGGATTGCTACTATTTGTTATTAGCTGTCTAGTTTTTAGAAGTATAGCCATGTTTGTTGCTATTGGCGTTGGGTTATATAGTCCGCGTTTTGGGCGGGATGCGGAGCGTGATGTGTGGGAACTGCGTCGATACGCCTATTTGGCATATCCTGCAATTACGGCAATAGCGCGGTTCTATCATCTGCATGATTCTTATCCCGTTCGGCCCTATGATGGGAACCTTGAGATCTGGAACCGGCACCCTGGCCAGGGGCACGTATTATTGTTTCGGTCTCCGTATTATAAATACTTCAATTACGAAGTTGACGGTCATTTGCAGGAACCTGTGCATTATAGCGTGTATACGCGTGTAGGGGCAGGGTCGTTGTTCTACTCTACCCTTGAGAACGCATGGTGGCTCTACGGTTATAACTATTTGTCCGAGGAATTAAACGACTTCCCTGTATTGATCGTGTCCTTCCGGTAAGAGTGCGTGATCTACGGCACATGCTCAACGTACATTGTTCGCCAACGATGGAGGCGAGCGATGGACAAGAAGCAATTGTCGGTGACTATTGAGAGCGTGCGAGACCAGTTTGCAGAGTGGCGGGCACAGGGCAGGCGGGGTCGGATACCTGAACGTTTATGGATGGCCGCAGTCGAGGTGGCGCAACGCCAAGGCGTACACGCGGTCAGTCGGGCGTTGAGACTGAATTATTCGGCACTGAGGCGTCGGGTCGAGAGTGCGGGGGGTGGCAGGACGGAGGCTGCTGCATTTGTCGAGTTGACGGATATGCTGGCGGCGGAGAGCGTCGGCTGCGTGGTTGAGCTGGAGAAGGGCAACGGGACCCGGATGCGCATCTGTGTACGCGACGCTGCGGCGGTGGACTGGTCCCGGATGAAGGAAGCGTTCCTGGGGGCGTAGGATGCTGTCGATCACTCCACAGATGCGCATTCTGGTGGCGGTGGAGCCTGCCGATTTCCGTAAAGGCATCGACGGATTGGCCGGAGTCTGCCGCAACGCCTTGGGTGAGGATCCTTTTTCTGGCTGCATGTTCGTGTTCCGCAACCGGCGGGCGACGGCGATCAAGATCCTCGTTTACGACGGCCAGGGGTACTGGCTGTGCCAGAAGCGACTGAGCAAGGGTCGTTTCCAATGGTGGCCGGAGGCTGCGGCGGCCGCGGTGCGGGAACTGGATGCACGGGATCTGCAGTTGGTGATGTGGAACGGGGACCCGAGCCGGGGGGCCATGCAACCGCTGTGGCGGGGGCTTCGGAAGGGGTCGCAAAAATAGCTGGAGAAAAAGCGTGCTTTCTGGTTTCGGCACTGCTAGCTTCAGCAGCATGGAAACAGAGATCCACTACCATGGCCGATCGGTGAACCGGGATGAAATCCAGTTCATTCGCGATCTGATAGCCCGACACCCTCAGGCCAGTCGCTGGCGGCTGTCGAGGCTGTTGTGCGAGGCCTGGGACTGGCGTTATGCCAGCGGCACGCTGCGCGATGTCCACGCACGCGGCTTCATGCTTGCCCTGCATCGCAGCGGGCATATCGAGCTGCCGGATCGCAAGATGGCACCGCGCAAGCACCCCGGCCGACGCCGCCGACCCGCCACGGATTTCCTCCTGGATCGCCACCCGATCCGCGGGGCGCTGAACGAACTGGAGCCGTTGAGTCTCAGGCAGGTCCGCGGCGACGGCGATGAGCCGCTCTTCGACGGGCTGATCGAATCGCATCACTACCTGAGGTACAGCAAGCCGGTGGGCGAGAACCTCAAGTACCTGGTCTGTGCCGGGGATCGCCCCGTGGCCTGCCTGGCGTGGAGCTCGGCACCCTGGCACATGGGGCCGCGCGACCGTTTCATCGGCTGGACGCCGGCCGTGCGGCGGCGCAACCTGCACCTGCTGGCCTATAACACGCGCTTCCTGATCCTGCCCTGGGTGCAGGTGCCTCACCTGGCCAGCCACATCCTCGGGCTGATGGCGCGGCGTCTGAGCGCCGACTGGGAGGCGCTCTATGCTCATCCGGTCTACTACCTGGAAACATTCGTGGACCGGGAGCGGTTCGCGGGGACCTGCTACCGGGCGGCGAACTGGCGTTGCCTGGGCCAGACCACCGGCCGGGGGATCAAGGACAAGGTGCACAAGGTCACGTTGCCGATCAAGGATGTGCTGGGGTACCCCCTGCGCCGGGATTTCCGGCGACGGCTGCGCGAGGTGGCGCCGTGAGCGATCCGAAGCGACTCAACCTGCCTGAGGCAGAAGCTGATGCACTGTTGCAGCGGCTGGAGACCGGAACGCTCAAGGCGGACGATTACCAGTTACTGGTCGTCATGCTCAAGAGCTGGATGTGGCTTTCAGTCGTGGTTCGGCACAACCGGATATCGATCAGGGAGCTCAAGAAGCTTATCTTCGGGGCCAGGACGGAGAAGACGCAGAAGGTGCTCAAGAAAAAGGCGACCGGGAAGGGCGATGCGCCCGCAAAGAAGCGAAAAGGGCATGGCCGCAACGGGTCCGCCGCCTATACCGGAGCAGAGCGTGTCTGCCTGAAGTGCGCCACGGTCCAGCCCGGGGACCTATGCACGGCATGCGGCAAAGGCAGGCTCTATCCATGCAAGCCCAGTGAGATCGTATGCATTCGGGGGCAGGCACCCATCCACGCCACTGTCTACGAGCAGGAAAGGCTGCGCTGCAACCTGTGCGGAGCATGGGTCAAGG
>PXBU01000441.1 GCA_003566795.1 Puniceicoccaceae bacterium
GGCCTACATCCGCACCTGGATGAACGAGGAGATGCCGCTGGCCGATTGCCCGGCACAGCAGGACATTGAAGACTCGCGGGCGGTGGCAGCGCATTTGGGGATCGACTACGAAATCGTCAACCTGGTCAACGAATACCGCGAGCGTGTGGTGAACTATTTAGTGGCAGGCTATCAGCAGGGCATCACACCCAATCCGGATATCATGTGCAACCGGGAGATGAAATTCGGCATCTTCCAGGACTATGCGCTCAAAAACGGCTTCGACGCGATTGCCACCGGCCACTACGTGCGCAAGATTCAAAACCCTGACAAGAGCTTCGACTTACTGGAGGGCGTCGATAAAAATAAAGATCAAACCTATTTCCTCGCCTTGCTGCGGCAGGAACAAATCGCCCGGGCCCGCTTCCCGGTGGGTGAGCTGCAGAAGCCCGCTGTGCGTGCGCTGGCGGAAAAACACCGCCTGCCCAATGCCGCCAAAAAAGACAGCCAGGGCATTTGCTTCCTCGGGGACATGAACATCAGCCGCTTCCTCGAATACTACCTCGAGGACAAACCCGGCAACATCGTCAACAGCGCAGGCAAAGTGCTCGGCCGCCACCGCGGGCTGCACCGCTACACCACCGGCCAGCGCCGTGGCATCGGCGTGCCCTCCAACACCGATAACGAAGCCTACGTGGTGACCCACCTCGACATGGAGCGCAACGAACTCGTCGTCGCCTTCGATCGGCCCGACTCGCCCGGACTCTATACCTCCGCGGTCGAAGTCTACGGGCTGAGCTTTACCAACCGTTCTGTGACCGGATCCCGCCCCTTGCTCGCAAAACCCCGCTACCGTGATCCCTCGCAAGCGATTACCTACACCGCCACCGGCACAGATACTGCAACAATCACTTTTGCTGAGCCTCAGCGGGCCCTATCCTCTGGTCAGATACTAGCGCTCTACGATGGCGAGAAGCTGCTGGGCGGAGGTTTTTACCGCTGAACTAGGCAGGGCTACAAACCATAACTCCCCATATCCAGCGACATCGTAGCTAACGCAAAACCAGAAATTTCAACCCATTCATCCACGACGTAGCCACCGGTCCCCAAGTTGTAGTCCGCCAGTGCCTCGTCGTAGCTGAAGTGACTGTTGCCGACCAAACTCCCATCGTAGGCCGCAATCGCACCAAACACACGCCCGCTGCTGCCGCCCCCATTCAAGGAAACATTCGCATTCGGTGCGTAGACAGCCGCCGAGAGGAAGCCATTTCCGCTGATCGCGATATCCTGATCACCCGGCGTATTATTGGTTCCAAAAACAAGCAACTGCTCGGGCCGGGAACTTGAATTGAGCACACCATTCCCCCCCAGGCGAATGTCGCCACCCGCATAAATCTTCAAAGTGGCAGTCGGTTCAATTTGAATCGCCCCGTTCCCGGAAAGTCTAAATTCCCCAGAGACGACGATTGTTGTGTCGCCAGCGATCACCAAGGGAGCACTACTATTGGAGGACCAACTCGACAGCAAATATTGCCCGCCCAACACCGTCCCCGAAGACGGCAGGGATGTTTGCGGTGACGTTAGCGTCGGTGGATCCACATCGGGAAATTGCGCATAATAGTCCGTCGTAATCCGACTGGCATCCACCTGGCCAGGATTGGCATAGCTGGTGATCGAACCATGCGGACCCACATTCGGCATCGCGCCGCCCGTAGCGACATATCCATAGACATCGGCATTGCCAACGTCGATCGCATCCACATCGATCGAGATCGTCGAAATCGTAATCTCAGAACCGAAATTACCCGGACCATACGGACCATTGCGCGAGTCATAACTATCGAACCGGACGTTATTACCCCTTAGCACGATCCCGCGCTCGCTATTAAAGCCGTTCTGGAAGGGCAAGAATCCGGAACTCAAGGCCGCATAAAGTTGCTTCGTCACGGGACGACCCACGTTTCCGCGTGCCAGTCCCTCCGAGTAAATTTCCGGCGTAATGGAAGTCGGATTTAAAATCACGACCCTAATTTCTCCAGTGATGCCACCGCCTAGGTCATAATTATCGTAGGTGCGGGCCCAATAAGAACGGCCGGATCCGTCGCTGCCCGTTTTCCAGCCGGAACTGTTCTTGGCCCGAATCGCATTGAGTGCCAAGTCGATGCCGCCCTCAGCCAGATTGAAACTGGCATTCGACAAATAGGAACGACTCGACACCCGGTATTCACTCGAAGAGAGATAGAGATAGCTCCCCATGAGCATCATAATCACAAAGGAAAAAATGACCGCTGTGAGCAAGGCAGAACCCTGACGCCCGTCGCGGTCGTGGGTATAGCGGCTTCGGATAACTCCTGGTTTCATGGTCTTTCTCCTTATTATTTGGTCACTGGCCGATTCCGCATCATGAAACGTGCGGAGATAATGTAGTCGGTCGCCTCAGCTCGGGAAACATTGCGCAGCATCTTGGCATCGACCTGAACACTTTTTACTGAGAGCAAAATCGATGGCGTTTGTAGACTTAGACTATTCCCCAGTGGATCATAATACGAAAACGCAAAATCCTCCACCCCGGCGAGCAGCACTTCGTTGGCGAGTTCTTTGCCGGAGCTGTCCTTTTCGATCCGAAAGAGTAATTTTGCATTGGGATCGAACTCATAGGTCACCGTCGAACCATGATAGAATTGGGTCGCGGGATAGCCCACCGTAAGTGTCGTCGCAGACGCCTGGGACACATCATCCGCCGCCCGCATATCGCGGGCAAAGTGCTCCAGCACAAAACGGCTGTCCTTACTCATCTCGGTGTAGGCACCGATACTCGTGGCACCGATCGCGAAGGTGATAAACGTTCCCACCATTGAGGCGAGCACCACCCCCGAGATCGCGGTTGCCACGATCAGCTCGGTCACGGTGAACGCGGACTTTTTACGATAGGCTGACTGCTTGGTAAGACCCTTCATCCCATTAGATGGTTCGGTAATAGTAATCATTTACCCCACCCTCGGCGAAAAAGGTAAGATATTTCAAATTAACCTCCCTGCCGCCGCGCGTCGTGTAGGTAACCGCTACTTCAATCCGCCGTAAAAGTGCCGACTCATTAAATACCTTACGCTCGACCTGATAAGCATCATAGGCCGAGGTGCTGAACTGAGGATTGATATTCACTTTGACCGTGGAAGGAAGTTGCTGGATCTCCTTCCAGGAGAGTGCACGCAGACTCTCTACCTCACTTTGTAGTATTTGCGAGACCCGTGTGTAGTGGCGGGCATTGTCGACGATCTGAAAGCCCATCCGCACACCGGCGATGCCGCCAGCAATCACCATCGCAAAGATGCCCGCAGCCACGATCACCTCCACCAATGTATACCCAGCTGAATTGCTCTCGCGCGCTCTCATCATAATCTGAAATTGAATTACCCGGACGGTAAAGTCAAGAACGAACTAACCTAAGCTCTGAGTACATAGATATTTACGCAATATTTACAGATCAATTATCCTCGCATCGCGGCAGGGTCCTTGCCCCCTGGATTCGGAGTTGCGCTATAGGGAGCTGTCTCCAATTCTTCCGTCTATGTCACCAAATAAATTAGTCTCATGGAACGTAAATGGCCTGCGAGCGGTCCTTAAAAAAGGTTTTGAGGATTTTTTAAGTCAGTGCGATGCCGAGGTTGTTTGTCTGCAAGAAACCAAGATCTCTGACGAACTGACCCCTGGTTTTCAATTTGCCGGCTATCCGCATACCTACTGGAACTGCGCGGAGAAAAAGGGCTACTCCGGCACGGCTATTTTGAGCAAAATCAAACCCATCTCCGTCCGACATGGAATCGGCCTACCACAGCATGACCGGGAGGGACGGGTCATCACGGCAGAGTTCGCTGACTATTTCCTGGTCACGGTCTACACTCCCAACGCACAAAACCATGACGAGAACAAGCGACCACGTCGCCTCGATTACCGCACCGGGGAATGGGATGTGGATTTTTTGCACTATGTATGTGAACTCGAAAAGAGGAAACCCGTCATCTTTTGCGGCGACTTAAACGTGGCCCACCGCGAGATCGACCTGGCCAACCCGAAGAGCAACCGCAAAAACGCCGGTTTCACCGATGAAGAACGTGAGGGCTTCGACAATATATTAGCCGCCGGATTCATCGATAGTTTCCGGCACCTCCACCCGGACGAGACCGATGCTTACTCCTGGTGGTCCTACCGGGCCGCCGCCCGAAAACGTAACATCGGTTGGCGCATCGATTACTTCTGCGTCTCGAAAATTCTGTCGTCGCGGATAAAACAAACAAAAATACATAGTGAAATTCTGGGATCCGACCACTGCCCGATCAGATTGACCCTGAGCCCCTGAAAGCGGCTGAAGCCTCTTCACGCCCAGTAAATGGAGCTGGGCGCCGCAGTGGCTGCGAAAACCAGCTCATTTTGTAAAAAAAATGTTTTATTGCTTTCATTTGCAAAAAAAACTCGCTGCGAGGCAGCTACTTTATGTGAATAACGGTGGGGTAACGCTGTGATAACGTGTAAACAAAACTGCCGTGCTTATAGAGGCTTCTCGCTGGTCGAAATGATGATAGCTTTGACTATCTTCACTATCCTTGCTTTGGCACTGACGAAGACCCTAACATTTTCAAAGTTTATTGCCGAGGACAACTTGTATGAAGCGACTGCGCTAACGGTTGCGAACAGTCTGGTCGAGCAGATTAAAGGCACCACGATGGAGCGACTGATCGCGCCGCCAGTGGCAAATGGTCGAGAACAATTTGAAATGCTGGCAGCCGGCGTCGCGGGTAATTTTTTGATCCTTGATGAATATAACGATTTGGATGTCCCCATCGTCACCGACGAGGCGGGAGCCGAGACCAAGCGACTAAACGTTCGCGTCCGGCCCAGTATTACGCGCATGGGTGGCGGTGACGGCTTCTGGATCCAAGTCGATTACGAATACGCGCATCCCCGCAGCGGGCGCACCCGAAGTTACACCATCCGCAATGCGCGCAGCATGGTTTCGAGCCTCTGATCACTGATAACATGAAACACCGCGACAAAGCTCACCGCAGACAGGCTTACACGCTGGTTGAAGTGATTGTAGTCAGCACCATCTTCCTGCTCGTCACCACTGGGGTGGCTACCTTTATGGTGGATAGCAGTCGGAGTATGTTCTGGGTCGCCAAGAAGAGTCAGATCAGCAAGGATGTCAGGATCTTTACCATGCGTATTACTCAGGAGACGCTGGGTGCCAATGTCGGCTACGTCTACGCCGACTATGCCACCACTAACCGAAATCGACCGATCCACCGCAGGGGAAGCGGTGAGACCGGGGACTGCCTAGCTCTGATCCATATGGTTCCCTACCCCAATATCGACGACGCCAAGCACTACAGCAAGATCATCGCCTACTATCGTCAAGCGGACGAGAGTGGCCGCGGCCCGGTCTATCGCGTTGAGAAGGAATTCCACCCCCCGGCCCACATCAATCCCGCAGTATCCTTTGAGACCTTTTTCAGACAGCACTTCCCCAACCACACCGATTTGAACAGCGAAATTGTGCTGGAACTCTCTCGCGGGCTCTCAAACGGAAATCTCTTTCACAACCTGGGCAACAACACCTTTGTGATTAACGGAGAAATCATCCACGGCAATGCGGTGCAGGAAGTAACCAACACCTACAATCTAACCATTTCCCCCAGAGGCTAGCTATGAAAGACAAGTTGCAAGAAAGGGAACAGGGAAGCGGCTTATTTCTCGTTATCATCATCGCGTCCGCACTCAGCATCGGCATCTACTCTCTGCTGGGAATGGTGAACAACGAATTTCGGCTGAACAAACGAGCCGCTCTCCACAATGAAGCGAAGAACGCCGCTGAGGCGTTGCTGCAAGCCAGTCTGGCAGATTTAATGGGCCGCTTCGAGCAGCGAACCTCTTTTCCGGTCGATGCGCTCTCCCCCAGCAAAAACCCGCTTCGAATCAGCAACGAGTTCGTTGGTTTACACGCTGGGGAGGATAGCAACAGTCGCTTGATCATCCCCGCTAAACTCAGTTATTCTTCGGCGAATGAATTCAACAGCCAGGAGACCGAGATTATCGGTGGGCAGGTCCCCCCTGGAGACTGGCGCTACATTGATCCGCGAATTCCCGGTAACGAGTTTGACCCTCTGGCAGGGACCCGCGTCTTCGAGCGTAATATTGAACTTCTCAGCAAAGCCACCACCGAAGATCCTAACCTCGGGCGATCCACCGTCCGTGCGCGGCAGACGCTGCAAGTGCGTGACGCGCCGCTTTTTGCTTACGCGATTTTCTACAACATCCCGATGGAGATTGCTCCGGGACCTCGGATGGATATCTACGGGAACGTCCACAGCAACGGTGCCTCCTGGTTTCAATCCAATAACGCGCTAAACTTTCACAACCGGGTGACCGTAGCGGGAGACTTCCACCATGGCCGTCACCCTGACAGTGGGATGGGTGGCAGCAACGGTGCCGTTAGATTCCCCGATAGTGAGGGAAACCTGGTCAATATGAGGAAGGACGGTTCCTGGCCCAGTGCCCAAAGTTCGGCCTTCACCGGGAACTGGTTGACCAGTAATTACTCGAATTTCTATGACCTTTCAAACCAGCTTTGGGGCGGCAACGTACAAACGGGGAGGCATGGTGTGCTGCCGCAAAATCCGGTAGGAGTCAGCGACTACATCGAGGACACTAATCCAAATACCAGCGCCAAAGAGGCATTTAACAGTGCGTATCAGCTGATCCAACCGGTGCTTAATGCCAGCGAGCTGGCAATTCCCTCTCAGTCATCTGATCCCGATGGGCACCGGGCAGCGGTGGCACGCAATGAGGTCGAAAACCAAAAGTATGCCTATCAGGCGGGACTTACCGTCCAACTCGCCGAAGACGGCAGCATTAACTTCTTTACTTATGAGCGCGATGGCAGTGGAGCCGTCCAATACGATTCCGATGGTGAACCGGTGCGGATATTCCTGGAGCCTTATACGAGCGAAGGAAATGAACATCCCGGCAAGGGGCAGGGACACGCTCACGGACACGATCACGCGCCGGGCAATGCGCATGGTTACGGACTTTATGGCAGAGGATGGGGCTCGGAAGACAGCATCGCCAGATTCAGGCCGTTTAGAGAAGTCGATAGCACCATCGAAAGCGGCCTACATGACAAGCGCCAGGCCCAGGATCTGAATATCGTCGAGCTTGATGTCGGCAGATTAAAGGAGCTTGTCCACAGCAATGATCGGAGCAACTGGGGCGGCAATCAGGAGCAGACCCCGGAAAACTGGTGGAACGGAATCGTCTACGTCGAATTTGCGACCGAAAATCCCACCAGCACCCGACCAGATGGTGTAAATCCAGCAAAACAGGGCTACGGCCTGAAACTGATCAATGGTGAAACGATTCCGAACCCGAGCTTCGCCCATGACCGGGACATCTATGGCTTATCGGTCGCCACCAATCAAATGATGTATGTCGAGGGACACTATAATGCCGACGGTAATTTTAACACTGGTTCCCCCACCAGCCCGGATAATTCGGGAAATTTTGCCAGAGAAGGCCGCGAGGCACCAGCAGCACTGATCGCCGACTCCATCACATTTCTCAGCACAAATTGGGACGACGCAAATAGTAACACGTCACTTTCCAATCGCAGGGCCGCACATACGGAGATTTCCGCCGCCATCCTCACCGGGAACGTGCCCTCTGGCAAGACTGGCTCTAACCGCTACAGCGGAGGCGTAGAGAATTTCCCACGATTTCTGGAAAATTGGAGCGGGCGAGACCTTAGAATCCGGGGCTCGATGGTTGCGCTCTTCGAGAGTGAAGTAGGAACCAGGGGCTGGGGCTATGGCGATGTTTATAATGCGCCCCGCAGAGAATGGGGCTTTCACGAGAAATTCGCTGAGGGCTACCTGCCCCCTGGTACCCCCAATACGCGACGCTACCGGGCGATTGATTTTCAACTGGTCACTCAGGAGGCATACGAGGAGCACTTGCACCGCGTGAAGAACTATTTTTAATCGCAGTATGCGACGCTCATACACAGCACCGTTCTCTTGGCTACTCCTGCTTTCGTTCTCGGCGGGACTATTTGCCGGAACTGAGGGTGACGCCTTCGATCTGCCCTATAGTCAGATCGAACGATACCAACCCGACTTCTATTCGGAAACGGTAGAGGCGATGACCATGACCCGAATCCGCCTAAGTGGTCGACGGGACTTGATCTATGACTTGGTCGACTTCATGCAGTGGCATCAGGAATACCAATTCGCCTCGGTCGCCTTCTACCATCGAATCGACCCCAGAATGCGCTATGAAGTGACTAGCCTGCCTGCCAACCGCTTACCAATGAAATTTGGCGTCGAGCTACTGGAAAACTACCTGCGGGGCCGGGAGGCAGCACTTGCGGAGTTCGATTATGAATTGTTGCTGGCTCCTGAGGTCAGTACGGGCCCAGCACGTTTCCGTATTTTGGGGCAGCGTGCGCTACCGATCATGTATTCGTTTGTGAGAGGAGATGATCGAATTATACGCGGAGAAAACTGGGTCGAAATCAACGGAACGGTTCACATCGTCGCAGTCGAGGCCCACAACGAGACAGTATTTCGAAGTTTCTCCGAACGCGTCCGGCTGGCAATGAATTCGATGCGCTACTACAGCGAGAATTGAAGCTCGGCCGAGGCAATGGATCGCGGCTTGCAGTTGGCAGCCAAATCAAAAGATTGTCGGGCACTATGGGAGCGTCGATTGTAAATAGTCCATTCACAGGTGCTGAGGCCGGGGATTCAAACCGTGTCGATTATCACGGGGAAAGTGCCCTACTCCGATCCATCAGGGATTGGCTGGGGCCGGTGGCTCCGCCGCCGCCTGAAGGCATGGGGGACGATTGCGCGGTATTGCGCCCGATACCCACCGGACACCAACAATTGCTGACCACCGACAGTCTGACGTATGGCCAACACTTCGATGCCGCCGCCCGACCCGAGGACGCGGGTGCCAAACTCATCAAACGCAACCTTAGCGACATTGCGGCTATGGGTGGCCAGCCCGGACCCGCACTACTCAATCTGCTCTGCGGCCCCGACCTCTCAATCATCTGGTTGGAGCGATTTATTTCCGGAATCAGAGCAAGCTGCGAGCGCTACGGTGTGATGATTGTGGGCGGAGACATCAGCGCCCTCCCAGCCGGTCAGTTTACCGCCTCACTGACACTGACTGGATACGCCATCGGTGAGCCCATACTGCGCACAGGGGCGGCGGTCGGTGATTTTATCTACGTGACCGGCACCCTGGGTGGAAGTCTACGCGGCAAGCACCTTGCTTTCGAGCCACGGCTCGCAGCAGGCCAGTGGCTGGCGACGCAACCGACCTGCACCGCAATGATGGATTTAACCGATGGTCTGGGCAAGGACTTGGCTGCCCTTTTGCCGCAAGGCAGTTCAGCTGCGATCGATCTGTGCCGACTTCCAGCATCGCCTGCGGCCCATCAATCAGCCGTTGCGGGCAAACGCTCTATCCAAGAACATATTTTTTGCGACGGTGAGGATTACGAGTTGCTCTTCACCGTGACCGGGACCCAGCCAACTGAGCCGTTTGAAAAAGCGTGGTCAGAGCAATTTCCCGCGCTGGCTTTGAGCGCGATTGGCCGGATCATTCCGGCGCACCCAGCCGGTCGCTACGTCGACGCCAAAACTGAGGCCGCCCTGCCCTGGCAATCCGGCTTTGAGCATTTTAAACCGGCATGAGCATCATCGAACAACTTACCGCCGGGGTCACCACATCCTCGGCTGCGGCGACGGAAGCACTCGCTGGCAGCCTCGCAGTGGAACTGCCGGCTGACAGAGTGCTCGCCTTGCACGGCGACCTGGGAGTCGGCAAGACCACCTTTATCCGGGGACTGGCCCGCGCCTGGGCGATCACGGAGCCAGTTACCAGCCCGACCTTTAATCTTTACTCTATCTACCAGGGAAGTCGGCAGCTGATCCACCTCGACGCTTACCGCTTGCAGTCTGCCGATGACCTTGACGCACTGATGATCGATGACTTCATGCGCAGCCCGTGGTGCTTTGCAGTGGAGTGGCCGGAGCGCATCGCAACAGCTATTCCGGACGAAGCCTGGCAGCTCTTCCTCACCATCACCGCACAAGGAGAGCACCATATCCGCCTGGTCCAGCCGGATATCCCGGCACCCCAATCCAAGCCGTGATCGCGCTCGGGATGCTATCAGCTATCTTTGCGAGAATGCCTCCCGCATCGTGGAGGTATTCACTCCTGTCGGCAGCGTCTTGCCGGTGGCGAAGCTGTAGAGGTAAGCCTTGAAGGTCGCGTCGGCGGTGGCACTCACCAGGACCGCCAGGATGCCGAGCGGCACCGCGACCGCGATGGCGACGGGCACGCTGATCATCGTCCCCAGCAGGAAACCGATCCCAATCACCGGCAGCATCAGCAGGAAGCCAAACATGCCCAACGAGAAGTTCCCCATCAGCGCAGTGCCCCACTCTTTTTTCAGCGTCTGCATCGAACTTTTAACCGCTGCCACGGGCCCCAGGCCCTCGGCGACTATGACCGGAATCATATAGCTTTTACATAAGTAACGGAGAGCTCAAGGCAAGTAAAAGCGTTGGTGAGCAGAATCGCCGAGCGGACACCATGCGGCGGCTGGTTTGACTCGCGCAGAGACGCTGAGGCGCAGAGGTGCGGAGGAGTGGCTAAGACAGCTTTTTCGTAGACATAAAAAATTTATGAAAATGTTCTTTCGCGCATTATTACTTTGCTCTGATAAGCTTTACGGAACTATTATCACTGAATGGAATTCAGCGATATCCGTGGAAACGAGTTGCTGGACACCTTGCAAATAGGCGTCGTGGTTCATGCCCCTGATACCTCCGTCCTTTATGCTAACCCAAAGGCTTTGGAATTGCTGAGCCTGCACAAAGATCAAGCAATGGGAGCCTCTGCTTTCGACCCGCAATGGCACTTTTTGAATCAATACGGCACGCCAATGCGGCCGGAGGATTACCCGGTCAACCAAGTTATCGCACGCAAAGCCGCGCTGAAGGATCTACAGGTTGGGACCAGCGACGGTTCCGGCAAAATCATCTGGACCAATTGTAACGCCTATCCGGAACCTGGACCCAACGGCGAAATCGCCCGGATAATCGTCCATTTCATCGATATCACCGCACAGAAGGAAGCGGTCCCTTACAAGGATATCGTTAATCTTTCCAATGATGCGATTATTGTAACAGACGCCAAAAGTTTTGAGCAGGCGGGACCTGAAATAATTTATGCCAATCAGGCCTTCTACGAATTGACCGGTTACGGGGCGGAAGAAGTGATCGGAAATGATCCGCTCATGTTACAAGGTGAGCAAACGGATCCCAAAGCCCGACAAAGAATCCGCGAAGCCCTCGCCAAACAAGAACCGGCACGGGTGACCATCCTGAATTATCGTAAATCCGGCACCGCTTTCTGGAATGAGATCAGCCTCTTTCCCTTAAAAAACCAATATGGCGAAGTCGTTCACTTCGTCTGCGTGCAGCACGATGCCAGCGCAAGAAAAAAACGGGAGGAGTCGATCCATGCTGCGAATCATAAACTCCATCAACAAAATTTAGAGCTGAAAACAATCAACGAACAGAAAAATGAAATCCTGGGAATCGTCGCCCATGACCTGCGCAATCCACTCTACGCCATGCTAACCTCATTCGAACTGGTTGGCGAGCTTATAGGCCAGAATGACCCCGAACTCTTTAGTGTTATCGATACCTCCTTGAATTACATGAACGCCACCATTCAGGATTTGGTGGAAAGCCAGACCCTCCATGCGGGGGAGATGGCTATCTTGAAAGAGCCCCACCCCATCGACGAATTGATTTACGAAGTAGGTCGATTGAACATGCAAAATGCGAGTAAGAAAGCGATCAGCCTCCACACTCAAGTGCCGGCTGGCGTAACCGCATTCGTGGATTACGCTAAGCTGCAACGCGCTTTGGACAATCTCGTCAGCAATGCCATCAAATTTTCGCCAACTCGGTCACAGGTCATTATCGGCTGCGAAGTGATTGATTTGAAAAATGTCCGCCTTTTTGTTGATGATTCGGGTCCCGGCCTCACTGCAGAGGATATGGATAAGGTTTTCGCGCCCTTTCAACGGCTTTCGGCCAGACCCACCGGCGGCGAATCCTCGACTGGTCTGGGGCTCTCCATCGTCAAAAAAATTGTCCAACTCCACGGTGGCGAGGTCGGAGTAGTCAGCGAACCTCAAAAGGGAGCCAGATTCTTCATGGACATCCCGCTCCATACAGATGCCATGCTGTAACTTGGTTGACTCGCGCAGAGGCGCAGGGGCGCAGAGATGTTTCTTACCGCCTCATAAATCATCATGTTGATCATACTGGCTCAGAGCATAATTCATAATCTCGATTCTCATTTTGGAAAAGCCGGGCACTCCTCCGCCCCTCTGCGCCTCTGCGCGAGTCCCCAAATGGATGAGGGCGAAGACTTGCGACCTGAGATCAGTGCTGAGCGGTAGCGCCGTCCACCGCCCACCGACTACCGACTACCGTCCACCGACTACCGCCCACCGACTACCGCCCACCGACTACCGCCCACCGACTACCGCCCACCGACTACCGCCCACCGAC
>PXBU01000430.1 GCA_003566795.1 Puniceicoccaceae bacterium
GGTTGTTGCCCTTTTTCTCGCGCTACAGGCGGCTTTGGCCGATGCAGGCTGGAGAGGTTCTGATGCGGCTTTATCGCCATCGTAATAACGCGGTCATCAATAATAACGGTGCGAGAAATGCCGCGCTTGATCTCGGCCGTGAAGTCGCTGACTGGGTTCTTCCGTGGGATGGGAATTGTTTCATGACTGAGGAGGCCTGGGAAAAGATAGTCCAGTCACTATCGGACCAACCGGCGCTGCCCTATCGAACGGTTCCGATGGCACGAGTTACAAATAATGAAGATCTCCTGCAAAAGTCATTTCAGCCGAGGGACTTTGGTGAGCCACAGATTATCTTCCGGGCCGACGCACCGGAGTCCTTTGACCCGCGCTTCTATTATGGCCGTAGACCGAAGGTTGAGCTGCTGTGGCGGCTGGGGGTGCCCGGCCCATGGGATGACTGGGGGATTCAGCCGTGGGATTTGCCGGTGCCGGATTTTGCGCCTGATGCCAGTGGGTGGAGTGAAGCAGGATGGGTGGCCAGATTGGCTTCAGGACGACCTGATCTGGAGTTTCGAGTGGCTCGGCCAGTGGAGCGACGCCGAGCGGATGTTCGCTCTGCCGCCACGCGGGAGTTTCTTGACGGCCTTCAAAGCCGATGGATCGAAGATAGATGGAGTGAATTGAGCGCGGCCGCTTTGTCGCCGGTGCAGCGTGATATGCCGTTGTCGGGTGAGCCACTGTTTGAAACAATGCGCTCGTGGCCGGGTCTGACGAATTTCTGGGCCTGCCTGGTCTGGGCCGAGAGGGAGCAAACCGCTGACGCCCGTGGGGCCGCGCAGCAGGTGCTGGAGAGTTTGTTTGCACATTTTGATACAGCTGGTGCAAGGGAGCAGGATGGGGCGCCTTTGCCTGGTCCACATGCCAATGCCGAACATATCCAGGCCCTGGTCGGCTTGTATTGGGGTCTGCCGGCAATGCAGCGCCTGGAAGAGCAGGGGATGGTCGTTCCAGCGGGGTTTGGGCTGTGGCTGGAGGGTCTGCGTTTAAGGCTTGAGGAGCCGGGGCGTCTTGCGGCGCGGTTGCGAGACTCAGAGGGACCGCTTGGTTTTTGTGGTGACTTGCTGAATATGGCCATTGCTGTTTATCAGCGCCGCTCGCAGCGTGTTGCAGAGCTTGGTCTGGCGACCACCTGCCGTTTGGCGCGATTGGGACAAGGGCAGGGATGGAATCAGCTGTCGACGACGGAACGGTTGGAATCGCTCGTTGTTTTGTCTTACTTATCTGAACTTGTCAGCTGTTTCGGCGTTCCGTTATGGGGCTACCCGGGTTCCGGAGAGTCATGGATGACGGGGTGGCTGGAAAGCTGGCTGGAACAGCATGAGTCTCAGACAGACACAGAAGCTCTGGTGCAGCAAGTCGTAGAGGGCTTTCGTCGGCACTATGGTCGCTGGCCGGCCCATTTTGCACACTCCTTGAAGACCGGGGCTGGTCTGAATCCTTTGGTTCGCCCGGCCGTGTGCCAGATCAATGGGCGCCTGCTTGAGAGTGACTGACATGAAACCCTCTGTTTCGGTTGTCACCCCGGCCCACAACGCTGGGCGGGAAATTCTTCGCGCGCTGGAATCAGTCGCGCGCCAGACATTTTCGGCACTTGAGCACATTGTGGTGGACGACGCGTCTGGTGACCAAACCTGCGAGCTAGTCAAGGGGTTTGCCGCTGAGTATCCGGTTCGTTTGATCCGCCAGACCCGGCGAAGAGGCGCCGCGGCTGCGCGTAATCTGGGCATTGAGGCCGCGCAGGGGCGGTACATTGCATTTCTCGACAGCGATGATGAATGGCTACCCGAAAAGCTTGCCTCACAAATTGGCTTCATGCGGGATTGCAATGTGGCATTTTCATACGGGGACTATCTCCGCTGTCAGCACGACAGCCGGATCACAAGCGGTGCCGTGCTGACGCCGGACTGTTTGTCGCACCAGGATTTTCTCAAGGGTTGTCCCATTGGTTGTCTGACCGTGGCCTACGATCAGCAAGTGCTGGGCAAGTGCTACATGCCGGAGGTGGCACGTGGGCATGACTGGGGGCTGTGGCTGGCTTTAACACGCCATGGTGTGATTGCGCGTCGCTATCCTGGCGTGGAGGCAGTGTATTCGGTGCAGCCGGGCTCGCTGTCTACGCGCAAGTTCAGCAAGGCGCGTGACATCTACACCATCTACAGGCGCGAGGAAGGGCTCGGCAGGATTCGAAGCGCGGCGCTTTTGGCCATCCACAGTCTGAATTCCTTCCGCCGTTACCGGCCCCCGAACCAAAACCGGGTGTGATTATTTGACAACAAACGCCCGGTTGTCACCAAGCGTGAACAGTGGTCGTGCCCGGAGGTTGGTGCTTTTTATTTCTCGGTTGAAGATCACTACGTCGCCGTTATGTGCCGAGTTGGATGGTTGCACTTCAATTTGGGGGGTATCGATCAGGATCAGGATGTCGCCGCTCTGGGCTTCTTGGGCAAAGTTCCGATCCCAATCTTCGTCTGACGCGTTCCTCACCGATAAAGAGGCGAGATGATATCGGACTCGGGGGCGCCAGTATTCGTTATGACCAAAGCTGAAAATCCTTCCTGAAAAGCCCTCAATTTCAGTGACGTCCAGGGCGAGCGCGAATTGATACAGCTCTCCATCGACTGAATCCAGGCGTTTTTCTTCCACGGTCTGCCCGGCCATGGTGCGAAGGCTGGAGTGCGCTTTCATGGCCAGGTCGGCTTGCCAGCGGGCATCCAGCGCCAGCCAGGCGACGACCACTGGCAGCATCAGCAAAAATGCATGGTATTGGCGGCGTCTTGCGAGCACCCGCAGCAGTAGCATTGCCAGCA
>PXBU01000175.1 GCA_003566795.1 Puniceicoccaceae bacterium
CGCGCTGAAGGATGTAGCGGCGGTGATCAAGCAGATCGACGAGCTGGAAGAGTGGGAACGAGAGGTCGTCTTCCTGCTGGCGCAGGCCAAGATCGGGATCGATCTGGATGACGGGGTGAAGCGGAACTATCCGAAATTCGTGCCGGGGCTGAAGCCGATCAAGGGGCTGGAGGCTGCGGATGACTAAATTGGCGTGTTGCTGCGCGGGCAAGATGTCTTGGTCTGTCCGCCGAAAAAGTTGCGCAAGATTGAATGAAGGGTCGTTTGCGAGGCCCTCTTTCTTCAGAACCAAAACCGGAGTTTGTTTATGAACGCTGTACAGAGATTTTTCCCAAAGATCATCAACGGGGCGTCGCAGTTTATTATTCCGGTCTTCCAGAGAGATTATAGCTGGTCAGAAGAGAACTGTCGGCAGCTTTGGAAAGACTTGCTCGCCATAGCAGATGCCGGTCCAGATCGCGGCCATTTCATAGGGTCCGTGGTCTATATCCAGACCGGTGACAGCTCAGCTGGCTTCACGCGCTGGTTGCTGATCGACGGACAGCAGCGGGTTACAACCCTCACGCTCCTGCTGACGGCATTGCGTGATCACATACAAGAAACCGGATGGCAGGGCAGTGACGACGGCCCGACAGTGAAGCGGATCGATGCGTACTTCTTGCGCAATCTCCAAGAAGAGGGCGAGCGCGAGGTCAAGTTGAAGCTGCGGCGCCATGACGATGCCACCCTGCAAGCCCTTATCAATGGACAGTCCGAGCCCGCGACACCCTCGCCCCGGGTTCGCGACAACTATGATCTGTTTCGCGAACTGCTCGAAGATGCCGATCCCGAGGCGGTTTATCGAGGGCTCAACCGCCTATTGCTTGTGGACGTCACGCTCGACCGCGGCATCGACGACCCGCAGCTAATCTTTGAGAGCCTCAATTCAACGGGAGTGGATTTGAGCCCCTCGGACTTGATCCGCAACTACATCTTGATGCGACTTCCCGAGAAGGAACAAACACGGCTCTATGAAACCTACTGGAACCGGATCGAAGAGCTGTTCCGGGGCCGTGAGCGGGTATTCGACAATTTTATCCGCGACTATCTCGCTCTGAGATCCCAATCCACGAAGCTCGAACGGTCTGACCGAGTCTATGATGCATTCAGGCGTGCCTTCGCTGATATAGCGGAAGATACCCAAGCGCTTGAGCAACTGTTGGTGGAACTATTGCGTCGGGGGCGGCAATATGCGGCCTTTGCAGTCGGGGGCGGTCACGATGCGCGCGCTCTCGCGTTTGCCAGGCTGCGGCGTCTTGGGGAACTGCCGGCCATTCTGGTCATGCGGCTGTTGGAGGTGCAGGAAACATCAAACACGCTCACCGATGCGGAGCTTCTTGAGGCTATTGGGCTGCTGGAGAGCTACCTGATGCGCCGGGCCGTGATTGGTGCACAGACACGTGGCTACGGCGTTGAGTTTGCAAGGTTGGCGCAGAAGATCGACGAAGCGCGCCCGCTTGCCTCGTTCAAGGCGGCCATGGCGCGGATGCCTGCATCCTACGCATTTCCGCAGGACGATGTGTTCAAGGCCGCGCTCGAGGAGGGGGACATGTACCACAAGCGGGTGTGCTTCCACCTGCTCGAAGCGCTCGAAAACCGCGGCAGCAAAGAAGTGAGTGACACCAGCAAGTACAGCATTGAACATGTCATGCCGCAAAATGAGAAGCTGGTGGAGGCTTGGCGCGTGATGCTTGGACCCGAGTGGCAGCAGATACAGAAGTCCTGGCTGCATCGCTTAGGCAATCTCACGTTGACGGGTTACAATTCCACGTACAGTGATCGCTCATTCGACGAGAAGAAAAAAATTCAGGGTGGGTTTCAGCAGAGTTCTGTCCGGCTTAACCAAGATATACGTGACGAACCGAAGTGGACGCCGGAGGAAATGCGAGTCCGCGGCAAACGTCTGGCAGACCGCGCCTTGAGCATCTGGCCGTGTCTGGAGGCCGATGAGGCTATGATCCGGGCCATGGAACTTGAAGAACTCAAGGCCAAGGCGCAGCGTCGCAGTATTTCCCAAGTTCAGATGAGTAGGGATGCGGCGATACTCTTCGAGGCTCTTCGCGCCCGGCTGCAGGCCGCCTTTCCTGACTTGATCGAGGCGGCAGAGCGTAAATCCGTGAGTTATCATGATCCAGAGTTCTTTCTGGAGGTTATACCGCGGAAGCACGGCATCGTTTTGGTCATCGACCTGGATTTCAACGAGGTAGATGCGGATGATGGGTTGGCCGAGGATGCGTCAGATCGCAGCTTCATCATGCACGCGAGTCACCAAGGTGGCGTACTTGTCCAGTTACGCAACTTGACGCAAATCGACCGTGCCATGTGCATCGTGGCTCAGGCCCATGTGCTCACATAATGGAAAAAATACGCGTGCTAAATAGCCCGGTGAAAAGATGCCTAGATGCGAATTAGCCAGTCGCAGCCTTCCGCGAATGTGCAAAATGGAGACATCCCAATGGCCGATAGAATAACCGCCAGCCTGCGGCGGCTGTTCGAGGAACAGCGGATCGTCTTCTGGTACGACGCCGATCGCGACATGCGCGCGGAATTCGAGGCGCTGGATCTGGACGGCGTAACCAGGCTCGAGATCGCGAATAACGAGTTCGGCCTGAAATACCGGATCCTGCGGCAAGAGCCGGACGCGAAATTCCTGCTGTTCAAGGATGGCCCCGAGCCGCCGATGGCCGAGAACTGGCTGCTGGACGTGCAGCTGGCGAGTGCGGTGTTCAAGGCCGATCAGGCCGCGATCTGGCTGGCCGAACTGGGCTTGCCGCTGCAGTTCGAGGCCGTGGTGCGTGGCCATATC
>PXBU01000448.1 GCA_003566795.1 Puniceicoccaceae bacterium
CAAAAGTCCTGGCCATGGACGAAACACCGATCAAGGCCGGACGGGCCAAGCCGGGCAAGATGAAACAGACCTGGTTCTGGCCGGTCTACGGTCAGGCTGATGAAGTCTGCTTCATCCACTCGCCTTCCAGGGGCAGCAAAGTGGTGGTCGAGGCGCTCGGCGAGCACTTTGATGGCACCTTGCTCACCGATGGGCATGCGGCCTATACGCAATATGCCAAGTCGCGCCCGGATGTGACCCAGGCCAACTGCTGGTCGCACGCCCGGAGAAAGTTCGAAGCAGCGCAGCTGGCAGAACCCCAGGCGGCCGACGAGGCGCTATCCCAAATCGGGCAGCTGTATCAGATCGAAGCGCAAATCCGGGACAAGTCGCTCGACGGCCAGAAAAAGCTCGACTGGCGCACCCAGCACAGTCTGCCGGTCGTGAAAGCCTTCTGGGTCTGGTGCGAGCAGCAGCGGCAGCGGATGGACTTGGCCAGATCCAGCCCGCTACTGAAAGCCCTGGGCTATGTGGCCGGTCGAGAAGCAGCACTGGAGGTCTATCTATCTGATCCCGATGTCCCGATCGATACCAACCACTTGGAACGCGCCCTGCGCCCGATCCCGATGGGTCGCAAAAACTGGCTGTTCAGCTGGACCGAGGTCGGAGCCCGCCATATCGGCGTCATCCAGAGCCTGCTGGTCACCTGTCGGCTGCACGGCGTCAATCCGTATGTCTATCTGGTCGATGTGCTCCAGCGTATCAGTCAGCATCCGGCCAGCCGCGTTGAAGAACTGATGTCAACACCAACCTGATCTGTCCAGTTTCCAGCGAAGTGAGATGTCCCCTTATCGGTGGGTTACGGAGTCGTCTCTATCGCTGTCAGGTGGGCATTTCCTCCTTGCCGGATAATGGGGTTCGAAGCTTGGGTTTGCCGAGCAGCCCAGCCTTTCGTTTTTCCTTGAGCCGGTAGCTCTCGCCTTTGATGTTGATGGTGGTGGCGTGGTGCAGCAGTCGGTCCAGAATGGCGGTGGCCATGACGGTGTCTCCGAGGACTTCGCCCCAGTCGGCAAAGCCCTTGTTGGAGGTCAGGATCAGGCTGGCCCGTTCGTAGCGCCGGGTGACCAAGCGGAAGAACAGGCTGGCCTCGGCCCGGCTCATCGGCAGATAGCCCAGCTCGTCGAGGATCAGCACCTTGGGATAGGTCAGCTGCTGCAAGACCTTGTCCAGACGCTGCTCCGCACTGGCCTTGCGCAGCCGGGTGAGCAGTTCGTCGAGGGTCAGGAACAGCACCCGATGGCCGGCCTCGACCGCCTTGATCCCCAAGGCGATCGCCAGGTGGGTCTTGCCCACGCCCGGCGGGCCGAGGAAGACCACGTTCTCGCCGCGTTCCACAAATGCCAGCGCCGCCAGTTCGCGGATGACCTTGCGGTCGATGCCGGGCTGGAAGTCGAAGTCGAAGGCTTCCATCGTCTGCGGCGCCGGGAAGCGCGCCTGTCGCATCCGGGCCTCGGTGCCGCGCACCCGGCGTGACTGCCACTCGGTCTTCAGGGCCGCTGCTAGGAAGGCGCGATAGTCCAGGTCCTTCTTGGCGGCCTGTTCGCACACCGCGTCGAGCTGGGCGCCCAGCGTCTCCATCTTGAGCTTGTCTAGCAAGTTATCCAGTTCCATCCGCTAAGCCTCCGCGTAGTAGCCGAGCGATCGAGACTCCACCCGAACCTGCTGCCACAGGGCGGCGTGATGCTCGGCGATGGTGACCACTCGTTGATCGCCCCGGCTCTGGCGGTGACGCGCAACCACCGTGCCGTTCAGATCGCTCAGCTCGATCCAGCCATCGAGTTGGATCCGCAGGCTCAGGCGTTGTCCGACCAGGTGGCCGGGGACGCTGTAGCGCACGTTGCCCACGGACACGTAGGCATCCAGGCTGACCACGCGCTGTTCCCGATAGGCGGTGTCGAAGCGCCGACGCGACAGGTCGGCCAGCAACGGGCGTTCACGAGCCAGTCGCTCAGGAACCGCTTCGCCCAGTTCGCGGACGAAGCGCCGGTTGGCGACCGTCTGCGACCAGGCCTGAAGATAAGCGTTGAGATCGGCCCAGTCATCGAAGCGTGGCTCCCGCCCGGCCAAGGCGTTGTCGGCCACATAGTGGACCATGCGCTCGAGTTTGCCCTTGGTCTGGGCCCGGCGCGGCCGGCAGGCCTTGGGCACAAAGCCGTATTGGGCGCCCAGCTCTCGGAAGCGGCGGTTGAAGTGGGGCCGGCCATCGGCCCAGTGGATGACGGCCGACTTCTGGTTGTCGACCAGCACCGTGGCGGTCACACCGCCAAAGGCCTCGAAGGCCTGGATGATGGCTTCATAGGTATGCTCGGCATCACAGCGCGGCATCGCGACCACGTGCAGGGCCCGGGAATGGCCCAGTTCGTTGACCGCAAGGTAGATCTTCTGGCGCACCCCGCCGAGTACGACGTAGCGCTCGGCCCAGTCGTGCTGGAGCTGATAGCCGGGGGCGGTCTCGTAGCGCACGGTGCCGACACTCGGTCGGAGCTGGCGCTTGGGGCGGATGTAGGCCCGCAAGATCGACAACTTGCCGGGATAGCCGGCCTGCTGCAGATGCCGGAAGATCACTTCGGCGTTCCAGATCCCCTCGGCCAGCAGAGCATCGACCTGGGCCTTGTAAGGGTCGAGCTTGCTTGGCCGCAGCTTCGGCCGCCGGGGTGGTTCACTGCCGCGCTGGAGTGCACGCCGCACCGTTCTGGGGTGAACACCCAGCTCGGCGGCAATGTCCTTGATAAAAACGCCTTGGCGTTGTCGTTCAGATATCATCAAATAGTCCTCTCGGGTCAGCATCCTCGGTCTCCAAGCCGCGAAACTTGCAAGACCGAGTGTCGTTGGTCCGAGGGGACATCTCAAATCGCTGAAAAGTGGACTTTACAGGGCGTTGCTAACACTGACGCCGAGGCTCTGGAAGGAGACCTTTGCGAGCAATCCGCTCGTATCAGACCTGCAGCGTGTCAGTCAATAACGGCCTCGAACAACCGCTTACGGCATAGTGCCGGTCCATCGCCGCCTGGCGGATCTTCCACACTGTTTCGACCTGACCGGTATAGACATCTTCCGGCGTGAACAGAGCCAGTCCCTGGTGAGGCCGCTGGTTGTAGGCCGGGAAGAAACCCTGGCCCCATTGGCGGGCGTGCTGCTCATCCTGGAACCGGCCCGGGTAGGTGGGCCAGTACTTGGTGGTCTTGAACTGACTTTCGCTGAAGGCGTTGTCATTGCTGACCCGCGGCCTCGAGAAGCTCTGCTCGACGCCCAGGCCTGACAGTAACTCAGCGAAGCTGTGAGCGATCATGGGTGAGCCACGGTCTTGATGGACGATCAAGCCCTTCGTATCGATCTGGCGCTGCGTGAGGACCTCGCTGAACAGATGTCGGGCCAGGCCGGCGTTCTCCTTGCGCGAGACCATCCAGCCGACGACGTAGCGGCTGAACAGGTCCAGAATGACATAGAGGTTCAGGTACAGTCCGCGGGTCAGTGTCGGCAGCTTGGTGATGTCCCAGGTCATGATCTGATTGGGTGCCGTGGCTTCCAGCTGCGGCTTGACATGATGCTGGGCAGGCCGCTGATTGCGCCGTTCCGGACACTCCTTGCGATCCCGCAGGCGCCGGTACATGGTCGATACCGAGGCAATCACCACCCCCTCGCTGAGCAGCGTGGCATAGACCTGCCGGGGCGCGCTGTCCTGGAACCGCTCAGAGTGCAAGTGATCGAGCAGCGCCTGATCCTCCGCTGGACTCAGGCCCCGGCCGATGGCACGTTCGGGCTTGTGCCGATAGCGCCGGCGGCTGTCCGGATAGCACCAGTGCCGCGGAACGTTCAGGGCGCTGCAGGCGGCGGCCTTGCTGACGCCGTCTGGCAGTGATTGCAAAACGCTCATGACTTCGGCTCGCTGCTGTCGGTCTCGAACAGGTGAAGCACTTTTTTTTGGAGGTCCACCAGTTGCTCGGCCACATAGGCTCGTTTCTCCAGACGAGCGTTGACTTTCTTCAGGCGCTCGATCTCCTTGTCACGTGGATCGGCAGACTTGCGACCGGGCTTGCGAGCAGCCAGACCAGCTTCACCGTGCTTGGCCAGCTCTTTGCGCCAGTTCGACAGCTGGCCGGCATAGAGTCCCTTACGCCGAAGCCAGGCGCCTTTGTCACCGTGGCCCAAGGCCTCGGCTTCGGCCAACAGACGCTTCTTCTCGGTTACGCTGAACCGGCGACGGGTGCGTTTTTCCAGTCTCGGATCGGTGACGACTTCATTGGAATCAGACATGTTTCCACTCCGTTAGCGCCCTGAATGTTACAGATAAAACCGATCAAGGACTGTTGGACTGGATGTTGACACACAGGGACCCGTCGTGCCGCTGCCACCGGTGCGAGTGTGCATCAATCCGGACGATGGGCAGTCGGCCGAGCAGGTCTTGGCCGACCCGGAAAGCTTCAAAACCGCACCAACCCCGGTCAGCCTCGAGCGACCCGAGGTTGTTACATAGAAAAATCCGCCGATTTGTTGGAAAAAGGTTGACACCTTCCGGCCGACCCAGAATGCCTTCATTGAGCGCTTCAACGGCATCTATCGAGATGGCGTGCTGGATGCCTGGTGCTTTCTGAGCCTGGCTCAAGTCCGCGAAGAAACCGAACGCTGGCTGATCGAGTACAACACCGTCCGCCCTCATGAATCACTGGGCGACGTCTCACCCATCGAATTTCTAACCGACCGAGGCCATGCCGAAATTGCTAATAACTGGTGGTCCTAAGTTGGGGCAGTGGACAATTGGCCCTATCTAATCAGCTTGTTCGACTATCAGCCCGAGATCCGCAAGGCGATCTACACGACCAACGCCATCGAATCACTCAACAGCGTGACCCGCAAAGCCACGCGGCAACGCAAGATCTTCCCGCACGACGACTCGGCCCTGAAAGTGACGCTCCTGGCGATCCAGGCCGCGTCTCAGAAGTGGAGCCGGCCGATACAGAACTGGAAGGCGGCCCTGAACCAATTTATTATCCAATTCGAAGAGCGAGTAACCGATCACCTATGAGAGCGGGCAGTTACACAGAAATCGGGACCTGCTCAGCCAATCCTCAGGCCCCCTGTACACCAGAAATCACCATAACTCGCTTAACTAGCTCGGAAACCAGTTCCTTCAGCTTTTTCTCATCCACTGCTGTATCCATTGATAAACTCCTGATTTACAGTACGTATCAATGGGTACTTACACAAATCTCAGGACAGTCCCCGAGATCCCATACACCAGATTTGACAATAACTCGGTCGCGAATGACCGGTTACTTACCAACGGCCTCATGAATCGAAAAACTAGGCTCACCTTTGCCCGAATACCCCAACTTATCTAAATATTCACAAAACCCTAGTTTACCGAACAAATCGTAGCACTTCTGAGTGTAGACATCTACAAACTGAGACGCGCTACCGTCTTTGATATGGCGTTTATCTTCCTTTCTGACCCGTCCAAAGAGCGAATTCTCCATCATCGCATCCAAAAAGAGCTCAGTATCTCTTGGCCCAAAGCCAAAATGGGCTGCAATTCTCTTTGTTACCACTAAGTCACAGTCAGAAACTAAGAACTCATACTTCACATCCTTAAAAACATCGCCACGCTCAAACCTCGACATGCGCTCCAAGTTATCTTTGCCAACATAGCTCATTTCGAACATAAGTTTAGCTTCCATGGTGTCGCAATCACGCAAAACCTGCTGCACTGACTTACCGCCGAGATCTGCCCGTCGTTTTTTTACCCATGTGGCATCGGTTGTCTCTTGATACCTTACGGCTGAAATCAATATATCACGTGGATCCCTGATCAAGTGTATCCCCTTGAACCCACGCAAATAGACAATGTTTGGAAAAACCGAATGATTATGGAAAACGATTAGGCGCGTATTACGCGTTTTCAGCTTATCCTCTAGCAGGAGACGAGAATCTTCACTTTTTTTGTTACTAAGATTAAGAAACGAAAAAGAACCGGAACGCGCGAACGACCTAAACACATCAGCCATCCAGTGGGTTCCTGTTTTATGATGTGTCCCAACAGCAATCAAGCTCATAAATATAGATCACCAAATCATTGCATAGCAGGGAAAAAATAGAATAGCAAAAAATAGAACAACCTAGTACTCAAGATAATGCGTTTCAAGCTCTCCAAAAACGCCCGCGTTGATATCGGAATTCAGGGACGTAAAATTCGTACAATCGAAGAACTCAGAGGCAATCTCACAAATCTTTTCTAACTTAGCCGCTCGGTACTCAGAAACCCCATCAAAGAACCTCCCTTTTCCTGGCGAATAGTTTAAAAGAGACCAACTATGAAGCAAAAAAACCACGGGACCCGAACAAACGGGCTTCTTAGCTTCATTAGCCAAAACAGCGCGCCAACTCGCCGTCTTCTCAATCGACGAAGGGATAGCCATTACCTTCACGCCATCCTCCTGCACGACTTGCGAGACGCCAACCTCAACCACATCTTTTGACCACCTAAAAAGCGTCTTCTCAAGCGATTGTAAAGGCTCTTTTCTCTGATTAACGTAGTTACTATATGAATGATTGCTAGATAACGGAACACCAATCTCTTCCTGCATCCGTACAAAATTACGGTTTGTCCTAAAGGCCCCACCTCTAAACGAAACTGGGAGCCTCCCAAACCAACTCTCAAACATTTCACAGAAATACCACATGACTACTTTGGCTTCTTCGTACGTGTAACTGTCCAGCCTATACCCGTTGCGCTTTTGCTCAGGCTTACATAACCCCCAACTTTGCCAGATATCTTCTGGTATCACCTCCGGATGGAGATGAAGCTGCAGATCATGACCCCGGTCCAGAATATACTTACCTACTTCGGCTATTTGATCACCGTACAGCGTGGACTCCGCAATATCGAGGAACATTGTAAACGGAACACCTGTCCGATCACCAATATCCATCATTCTGCCGATCCCAGCCGGTGCAGCACCATCCTGAAAATCACCCCAGATCAACCTCTTGACGTAATCTGAACTAACACGTGAACGATTGCAAGCCTCAACGTCGACTGTTATAGTGAACTTTCGCATAATATTTTCCAAACTTTTACCTACCCACCAACCAGACGGACAACACACATCTACATGTGAAAGATTGGCAGAAAATTTGTTAATTAATATTACCTTTGAAAATACTATCCATTGCCCTCTTCAAAACATCATAACCTTGAGCAGCATCTCTTTTTAGCTTCCTCCCAATTAAAGAGTGAATCGGAGCCGGGACAGGGGGGACTTTTCGGTACAAAAGTTCATCATTATAATTTCCCAAGAGATCTGGGCGCTGCAAGTACCTAAACAAATTTCTGTTCTTCTGTGTAGATGACAACTGGATAACTGGCACACCATACATAGTTCCAACAACTAAAACATGAAACTTCATACTTAAGACCAGAGCACACTGCCCAATCGCAGAACATAAGTGCATCAAGTCCTCTGAGTAAACCAGCTCTTCCCCAGGTTCAGCAAAATCTTTGGATACTGAAAGGTCTGCCTCGCCTAATTTACCAAAAGCCGCCACGATAATTTGCACACGATATCCAAGCGCCTTAGCCTCATTAACAGCTTTCCTGACTGCCTCGTATTCACCGATAATGGATCTATGGCTGCGTAACACGACTCCCAGTGTTTTATTCTTAGAGACCTTGATTTTGGGAGGAATCTCCATCGCAAAAACAGAATCAGGATAAGTCAACGTATCCAACTTTGGCTTCACTGATTTATCAAAATAGCTTTTACTTTCAACATCCCTTAAGCAAATATGCTTCACTGAATAACTACAGAAAAACTCATGAAAATAATTCAATGCCCGAGATTGCTTCACCTTTGTGTTTGGGCAGCCAATCCCATGAACAAAAACAGGCTTTTCCAAATATTCTTTCCGCCAATAAAGCTCGGAAACTGCATTCGGGTTTACTAGGTCCCCGCCGCCAATTAAAAAACCATCGTAGGTATTGAGCCTCTCTAAAGCAGAACGTGAAAAATACGGCTGCTGTAACTGATCATGAACAACCTCAAGATCATAATCTTGAGCCAAAAACTGCTTATGAGCCTCCAAGAAAAGCTCATCACCAAAATTGCCCCATCCAAAATAACCCACCAATCCTATCTGCGGTTTCTTCATCAGTGTATTCCATCAATTCAAAGAAAGTCATTTAAGTCTTTCTGGTAAATACTGCAAATATCCCTCAATATTTCAATGCACTCTATCCGACTTTCGCTCCCCACACGGTCAAGCTTCTTCAGATACCAGTCCTTCATGAACTGATCAAATCGATTGTCGATATACGAGGCTAGCACACCATATTGTTCTAGAAATTTTTTTTGCGCCCGCTCAAGAGCTAATTTTTTCTCAAAATAGCTTTTGTTTACTTCGTTGGTAATTGACTCAGAACGATCCGCATAATAAATAATGTATGCATCACCATTGAAAGCCCCACACTTGGCGTTTGCAATTACCTCCCATCCAAATAGTGTATCCTGCCCTGCAGAGCCTTCAACAAACCGAATTTTACTTTCATCCAAAAACTCCTTCGACAAAACTGCTGACTGTGTTGCTACAACAGGAAAACGCCCACGATCAAAATAGCTTTTTTTGAAGTCCTTTATTATGCTCAGCCGCTTCGGTGTGTGTTTGCCGATGCTTTTAACAACGTTACCAACCTTGACATGAAAACCTGAAACAAACTCAACGGGTTCCGGTGAAATCTCGTTGGCCTCGCGATATAACTCCATCAATAAGTCATAGGCCCCAGGGGCGATCTCATTATCTGGATCAAGGAAAGTTATCAAGGTGGCGGAAGCCATATCAATACCCTGATTCCGGGGCCGAGAGGCGCTGCCGCTACCACCATCATGGTTAAACTTCACCCGGACATTGGGGTAAATTGCGTCAAAATATTCGATGGTTTTCAAAGTTGCCGAATCTGTCGACCCATCATCCACAAGCAATATTTCCATTTCAGGCCACAGGTGATTGCGCTGAAGGCTGGGAATGCACTTGCTGAGCAAGAAGCGCCCGTTGTTGTAGACAGGCACGATGACAGACAGTTGGTAGCTATCCGCGTGCGGAAGGCACCTTTGCATGTAGGTAACGAAATTGACCTCGAAGGGGTCTATGCTGTAGCCCATATCGAGTTTGAAACCCATTCCAATCCCGTAAGAACCAAGCTCTGCAGGAGCCAGGTATTTAGCACTGAAAAGACTTAGTTCCTTACCACTACAATGAGTCGTGTATTCATGCTGGGCTCCGTCAATGTAGCGACCACCTCTATCAAAATAAGCATTCTTAGTAATATAGCGGCAATCGGTATACTTGAAGCCATTTAACAAGTCATTCAAGTAGTGCTTTTCGTAACGATTGTCTTCGGAGAACCAGCAGAAATAACCAATCTGGTACTTTTCTTTTATCTCAGCCCAATTTTTCAGCTCAGACTCTTCAAACAGTACCTTATCGGGATAGGATTGCGACTCAAAAGAATGGATAACTTCCGGGGTTTTATGCAAACAAAAAACCGCAATAGTGGTGTTTTTCTTTGTTTTACTGCTCAGACCTATATTTTCAAGCAAAGTCGAAACGACTTGATAGCTGTTCTTGCTATTTAGAACTTCACGAATGTTACTAACATTAACCCGATACTCCTCCCAGGTCTCATCCCTCCCAAAATCAAAACTCATATCCTGCTTAAACGGAACAATGCGTATGCCAGGGAAGCGATTAAACACAGAGTTGGCATAGTTAGAGATTAAGCCATTCCCTTGTGCCTGCAACTCATATACACGCATTGCACACATCGTTGGGCTTTGCTTGATAGAGTTAAAGTTCAGGTTATAACGGAACAGCTTGTGCAGCTTTTGCAGCAAAGCATGCTGCACAGGCGGCAACACGGTCGACTGGAAGCGAGCTGGATAGACCAGATCTTCCAAATCCGACCCAAAATTTCGATCTGCAATTAATAGCTCGCCCCCTGAGTCAATGATGGAGTCAAATATTGTCTCCATGTCATCGCACCGCTCTTTGTAGCGCCTAGGGTATGAACCAGCAAAGAATGCGGCATTCCGGATTTGTCTTCGAGAGCCAATCGGATTATTGAACTGAGGGTTAACGCCGTACTCACCAAAAAAAACACGTTTATGCCCCAGCTCTTTCTTGTATCGCTCGATACAGTCCGTATCTGTCGTGAGGATATAGTCGAACTTTTCGGCTACCGGAAGAAAATATTCAAAGTTAGAAGGGTCTTCAATAGACTGAAAAACAGTTCTTACGTTATTCTCTTTCGCATAGGCCAGTATCGCATCCAGAGCCTTTTTAGGTTTTTCTCGGAATTTTACTCCTCTCCAGTCCTCGTTATTAATACCTTTCCAACATGTAGTGTAGATGACGATGTCCAGCCCCTGAGCCAATACCTGTGAATAGTTAGTCGGACTAAGATAATGGACAGAAGTGAATACATCCTTGTAGAAATTATACATGTACACATCACCAATCACCCCCACGCGGAAATCATGCTTGGTGAAGTATTCGCTGCCATTGCTATGTGGAATCGCTTCGGCTTCGATCAGGAGATTTTCAAAAGCCCGAATATATTTTGGACCTTCACTAGGATCTTTAACTCGGTCGCCTGCTAACGTCAAGCTATAGTCGCCCGCCAGCTTCATTTCAGTGTTTACACCAAAAGCGACCAGCTTTACCACAACATTTGACGCCTTTTCTGGAGCAGTAAATGTGTAACTTTTAGGCTTACTAACCTCTCGTTCCTGGGTTTCTATGTAAAAGTAGGACCCAAAAGCCTTTGATCTCGCCATGCCTGGATACGGCTTTGGGAGCGTGTTTCCACTTTCATCTAGGAAAGTGACATCTGCTAGAGCACCTTTACGATTGGCAGGGTTGGCTATACAGGTTAAGCTAAGAGAGTACTCCTCAGTTGCAATGACTTCCTGCTTGATTTCAAAGTGCTGGCCAGCAGCTACTACAATGTCTTCTTTTTCAGTTGTTGACCTTTTATCCTTGGAAGCCTTCACGACACTCAGAGCTGGTTGGTCTGTATAACGCTTGAGAGGTGTAGCCTCCTCCACCGGATTGGACATCTGTGCAGCCGCTCCCAGCGACTGAGCAACAGGCTTACTTCCCGCCCTACTCAGCGCCTTGGCCATCGGTTCGGGATGCGCAGAGAACAGTAGCTCGGGACTTGGCTTAGGCGCCGGCAGCTTCAGTGACCTCTGAAGGGCTGTGGCCAGGCTTGAGGCACTGCCCGCCTTGAAGCTCACGACACCTTGGTACTTATCAGCGTACTCCGCCAGAGGCGCTACATCCGAAACCACCAGCCGCTTGCCGTAGGCCAGGGTCTCAGCAGCCCTCGTGGCGGGCATAAGCTGGCACGCCGCCTGGGGCTTGCGTGGGATCACCACGGCATCCAACAGGGCGTAGTAGTCTGCGACTCGCGCATGAAGGACCCGGCCGACCTGAATCAGCCAGGGCGGAGTTTCCTTGGGCCCGGTATCGCCAATCTTGGCAGCTGAGGAACCTAAGAGTGGCTGTTGGTTACCGACCAGCAGCAGCTTGATCCTTTCGCCTTTTTGCACCAATTCGGTGCAGGCTTCGAGCAGGAGATACACACCTTCATCGGGGCTGAAGTCTCGGAAGCACGCGATTACGAAGTCATCAGCGTCTAGGCCGAGCTCTACTCTAAGGCTTTGCGAGCTCGCCAACCGCCGTTCACACAGCCAAACATTCGCCCGAAAATGCTCCTCGCCCATTTGTCGCCCAAGGCGCTTGTAGATTTTCAGTGCAGCAGCATAGTTGCCCTTCGCAAGTTCCGCGGCGGCTTGTTTAACTTGGGATTGAGTCATGGCGCTATCAACCGCACAACCCAACGGCGTCAATCACAAACGGGGGGCTGCGCAAACTTTCGGCGGCCTCGATGAAGGGGCGGTGCTTGACCAGCACACAGACGATGTCTGCTGTGGCCAGGGTCGAATCAAGTGTTTGCAGTTCAGTGGTGCCGTTTTGCAGTTTCGGCGGCAGTTCCTCGATATTGGGCTCCACAGCCGTGACCTTGCAACCCAACTGGGCCAGATGCTCAGTGATTTCCAGGGCCGGGCTTTCTCGCAGGTCATCGATGTCGGGTTTGAAGGCCAGGCCCAAGCAGGCAACAGTGATATCCGCCAACGTGCTGCCGGGCTTTTTGGCCATGGCATCAGCAATGGCGGCCTTGACCTTTTCAACCACCCATTCGGGCTTGTAGTCGTTGACTTCGCGTGCGGTGCGGATCAGCCGGGCTTGTTCGGGGCAGGCTTCGACGATGAACCAGGGGTCCACCGCAATGCAGTGCCCGCCCACGCCAGCACCGGGCTGCAGGATGTTGACCCGCGGGTGGCGGTTGGCCAGGCGGATGAGTTCCCAGACGTTGATGTCGAGCTTGTCGCAGATCACGGAGAGTTCGTTGGCAAAGGCGATGTTGACGTCGCGGAAGCTGTTTTCTGTCAGCTTGGCCAGCTCGGCCGTGCGCGCGGTGGTGGCAATGCATTC
>PXBU01000027.1 GCA_003566795.1 Puniceicoccaceae bacterium
AAAAGGATTTATTCAGTTTTTCAAAGAAACTGAGGAAGCAGTATTATCAGATACTTTCTGGAACGTTGGGCTTGTACAAGCATTGGAGACATCAGCAATAAATAGTCCCTATTTTAACGTTTTCTTAGCCTCCCAAATTCATGCCGGAGATAAAGCCTTATTTTCTTCATCAACAAAAGTCAGCGACTTGATTTCGATTGCTGGAGATGTACACCATATTTTCCCCCGTGAATATCTAAAAAAGAATGGTATAACTGAAAGATCAAAATATAATCAGGTAGCAAATTATGTCTATCTTGATACTCAAGTCAATATCTCGATTGGTAAGAAAGCACCTGCTGATTATTTCACTGCAGCTCTTGAGCAGTGCAAGTCGGGGGTCATGAAAATTGGCACAATCATCGATACTGAAGCTCTAAATGAAAATTTAAAAGTCAACAGTATACCCTCTAATATATTCAACTTAACAGTATCCGATTACGAACAATTTCTATTAGAAAGACGCAAGTTAATGGCTGCAAAAATTAAGACATTCTACAAATCAATATAAACTATTGCTTTTGATTAAATTCTTCTTAGTGCTGATTTTGAATGAATTTGGATATTTTATAATCAAATGGTTTCATTGTTCGTTGACCTACAAACAGCAGATTGAAAAATAAGCGGATCGTGCCAGTGAAAGCTCCGAAAAATAAGTAAAAAACCCGAGAGCATCCTACCCGATGTATGCTTATGCATCTCCGGCCGAATCGATCATTCTGTTTTCACGACTGTTAAATCTCTTCGTGATTGTTAAATCTACTTATCTTGCTCATTCCTCCGACGTTGCGATAAAGTTGATGGAAACAGGATATTAATCCCGCTTGGTCTTGAATGCGCCAGCTGATTATGTTGACTGTTGCTTTGGAAATAACAAGCGAACCATTCGCACTAGATTCGCTGCGGTATTGGCCAGGGTAATATGTATTCTAGCCCTTGAAAGACCAGTATATCGACATCGCCGAAGCCCATCGTTGCGAACTAAGGGGGCGAATCGTCTTTCCACTTTCAGCTGATCGTGCCTGTCACTTACCTTGTTGAGTTTTGTAATATTCTGAAAATGCTGCATGAGTATTTCAGTTTTAAAAGACCATTCCATTTGAGGATCAGCTGGAGTGTGATTTTGTAGAGGATTGCAAGGAGTGATACACCATAAATGGAACCATTTGAAGGAGGACAACATGACCCCCAAAATTGCAATGGTTACCGGGGCTAATTCCGGTATCGGTTTTGAAACGGCAAAAGAGTTAGCCATCCAGGGGTATTACGTGGTAATGGTATGCAGAAATTTAAACAAAGCAGCAAATAGCGCTCAAATCATTACAGAGGAAACTGGTGCTGCGTTGGATATCATGCAGGCCGATTTAGCCTCCTTTTCTTCAATTCGTAATTTTGCTCAAAATTATTTAGATAAGTATGATCGGTTGGACATCCTGATTAACAATGCCGGACTGTTCTCCGACAGTCAACGACAAACTGAGGATGGGTATGAGTTGACCATGGGTGTTAATTTTCTGGGAACGTACCTGCTCACTCGTCTGCTGCTCCCTATATTATTAAAAACCGAAAAATCACGAATTGTTAATATCGCCTCGGGGGCCGGGTTTTATGGAAAAATTAATCTCGCCCAACCCTTCCAAGGACCTCATGGTTTCAAAGGTTATTCAGCCTCCAAGTTGGCTCTAATCTGGTTCACGATCAGCCTGGCAGAGGAACTGAAAAGTAAAGGTATCCTGGTAAATGCCGTAAGCCCTGGACGCGGAGCCACAAATATTTGGAGAGGCAAAAGCTTACTGATGAAAATTGTCCGGCCCTTTATGTTGCGATCTGCGCAATCTGCTGCAGAGTGTGCTAAAACCGGCCTGTATGTAGCCTTGGCGCCGGATGATGAAATCACAACCGGACTGATGTTTGAAAAAAGCAAACCACTACCTTATAACGACCGCTGCCTGGATCATCAGTCAAGACAAAGGCTCATGCAGCTAACGCAAAACATAACCAATGTCTAAGGCATACCAATAATCAAGGTGACCGGAAGTTCTTCTAAATATGTGGAGTTGATGAGAAGGTAATCTGCTTTTAAAAACATAATTGAAGCAGTTTTTTACATGGGTATCTGTAGGGGAAGGAGGAGGGAAAACATGCCATGCGCGGATCTCTCTCCGATGAGGAATTGCATTATTTTCGGGAAGCCCTGAACCAGCTGCCTGATGTTGACTTGCAGCCTTATATGGTAAATGAAGGCAAGTTTCCCACGTTCAGTGTGAAGAGTGTGGTTCAGCTTTCAGATTTCGAGCTGTTTACGAGTGCGGTGCTGATGTTACAGCGTAAGCTGAGCGAGCTCTAATCAGCAACATAGAGGTTTTAATGAAGTGATGACTGTTTGTGAAAGGGTGATACCATGGAATATGGCAACCAAATAGTGACGATGCTGCAGGTGTTGAGTAACCTTGTGGTCATTGCACAAGCCCTGGATTTGCGTAGTGGTAATAGGCAATCAAAGATAGAAGAAGTGAGTGAACGTCTGGAAAACCCCTTTAAAGTGGGCGGTAAAAAAATCGATCAGGTAATCGATACAAAGACGCTGCGCATCATGATGAAGAATACGGAGAAGGCAGTTCATAAGCTTCAGAAAGTCCTTGAATCTGAGCTTCCGGAATCTCAGAAGGAGTCGGAGATTGCCCGGGCCGAGAAGGTGATCTGTGATGAGCTGAATCGGATTCGGAAGTTCAACAAGAGTGCATTGCCGACGAAAAGACTTGAAAAGTTCTGGGAATCCCATCGGTGCGCGTAGGC
>PXBU01000095.1 GCA_003566795.1 Puniceicoccaceae bacterium
AAGGCCATGAAAGTGCTGGAGCAGGAGAAGGCGCTGCTGCCGCGGGCGACGGTGCTGCGCTGCCGGGTACGCTACTTTACCGATGGGGCGATTCTGGGCAGCCAGGAATTTGTGCGGGGCTTTGTGGAATCCTGGCAGCGGGAGAAGGGACGCAAGTATCCGCCGAAGGTGCATCCGATGCGCGGAACTGACTGGCAGGACTTGGCGACAATTCAAGGTATGCGGGTGCGGGTGTTTGGGTAGGTCTTGGCTAAGTTTTACCGTAGCCAGGGTCCCCTTATTGAATTTATTGTGCCGGCCAAAGCGGGTTGCTGCTCGTAATCGTCATCCCACTAGTGGTTGGCCTTTCGATTAGGATTACGTGGCATGATCAGGAGGCACTTCATTCCCCCCAGTTTTAATTGCTCCAACGTCACGGACTAGTTGAAAAAAACCTCGCATCCTGTATCGGGATTCCCCTATCACCCAAGGGAAGTCGCTCAATCGCGTCCTTTCAGGTACCTTTAAATTTGCAGGCATGATTACAATCAACCAAGTCACTCACAATTTCGGAAAAAAAGTCCTCTACAACGGGATCAATTGCGTCATTGGCACACATGATCGCATCGCGCTGATCGGCTCGAATGGCTCCGGGAAGACGACTCTGCTACGCATGCTGATGGGCGAGATTGAGCCAGACAAGGGTTCGATCGATTATCCTGATTATGTGAGCATCGGCTACTTGCCTCAGGACGGCATTTCTGTAGCTGGTCGCAGCCTCTACGAAGAGGCCAAGAGTGCATTCGGTGACATTCTCGAACTGCAAGGCAAGATCGAGAAAGCCGATTCCATGCTCCTCGAAATGGATACGGAGTCGGAGGAATATTATGACCTGATTGACGCCATTGGCGAATGGGAGTTACAGCTTGAGGAATTCGAACCGCAAAAGATGAAGTCCCGGATTGAGCGCATCCTAACTGGGATGGGGTTCTCGATGAGTGATATGGAGCGCGACACCGGTGAATTCTCCGGCGGCTGGCAAATGCGGATCGCCTTGGCCAAGCTACTGCTGCAAAACCCTTCACTCCTTATCCTCGACGAGCCGACCAATCACCTCGACATCGTCTCGCAACACTGGGTCGAGCAATACCTGAAGAATTACCACGGTGCGCTCATCGTCATCTCGCACGACCGTGCCTTCCTGGACGAGGTCACTAACCGAACTGTCGAACTCAAGCTCGGCAACCTCAATAGCTATAAAGGCAATTATACCTACTACAAAAAGGAGAGCGAAAAGCAACTGGAGGTGCTACGCAAAGCGCATAAAAACCAGCAGCGTGAGATTGCCGACATCAAGAACTTCATTAACAAGTTTCGATCTAACGTGAAGAAAGCGAGCATGGTGCAGAGCCGCATCAAACAGCTGGAGAAAATGGAGCTGATCGAGATTCCACGCGAAGAGAAGAAGATCTTCTTCCGCTTTCCTCCCCCACCGCCATCCAGTGCCAAGGTGATCACCATCAAAAACCTGCACAAAGCTTATGGCGATAACGTGGTCTTTGATGGGCTCGATCTGCGCATCGACAAGGGCGACCGCATCGCCGTGGTGGGGGTCAACGGTGCCGGTAAGTCAACCCTCGCCCGTATCATGGCCGGACAGGAACCCTATCAGGCCGGCGAGGTAGAGAAAGGCCTTAATACGGTGATCAGCTACTTTGCGCAGACTCAAGCCGACGAACTGAACCCAGCCAAGACCGTGCTGGAGGAAGTCGAGACCGCTGCCATCGGCAACCCGGATGCCAACCCGCGTGCCGCGCTAGGTGCCCTCCTCTTTTCCGGCGACGAAGCTCTCAAGCAGACCGAAGTTCTCTCTGGTGGCGAGAAGAACCGCGTCGCGCTAGCGAAAATGCTGATGCATCCGGGCAACTGTCTCATCCTCGACGAGCCGACCAATCACCTCGACATCAAATCGAAGGAAGTCCTGCAGGACGCCATTAATCAATTCGATGGCACCGTTATTCTTGTAAGCCACGACCGCGCTTTTCTCGACGGAGTTGTCAACAAGGTCCTGGAAGTCGCCCCCGGCAGCACCCGCATGCTCACCTGTAACGTCACCGAATACATCAAACGCCTGGAAGAGGAAATGGCCGAACAGGCGGGTGGATAGGCACACACCAAAAAAACGCAGCCTCTTGCGAAGCTGCGTTTTCTTGATCGTTTGACGATGGCAACTCAGGTGAGTTGCCGGATGATTTCGACAATCGGAAGGAAAAGTGCGATAACGATAAATCCGACTACGACGGCGAGAAAGACGATCATCACCGGTTCGATGATCGAAGTGATCCCGGCGACAGCGTTGTCCACGTCCTCGTCATAGTTGTCGGCAATGCGGTTGAGCATCTCAGCGAGTTCGCCCGTCTCCTCCCCCACATCGACCATACTGTTGACCATATTTGGAAAGACTGATTCACGCTGCATGGCAGCTGCGAGTGCTTCCCCATCACGGACGCTATCGTGAATACGGGTCAACGCAGTTGAATAGAAAAAATTCCCGGTTATATCCTTCGTAATGGTGATCGACTGAAGAATCGGCACACCGCTGGAGAGCAGCGTCCCGAAGGTGCGGGTAATCCTGCCGATATTCACCTTGCGCACAAGGTCGCCGATTTTGGGCAGGTTGATCGCACACCAGTTAAAAGCCTTGGCGCCGAAAGTCGTCCTAAGCAGGAATTTCGCTGCGAAAAAGACGAACACGCAGATACCAATCGAAAGAATGATGTTTTCCTGCATGAAATTACTGACATTAATGACAATTTGTGTCGGCCCCGGCAGTGCAGCACCACCCAGCATATC
>PXBU01000222.1 GCA_003566795.1 Puniceicoccaceae bacterium
CTGGGTAAGCTCGGCAAAGACAAACCGACCATGGTCTTCTACGCGCGATAAAAGGATACGAGCCTGGCCGCAATTGGCGGTGAGCGGTTTACCCACTTGCCTGTGCCGTCTGGCCGATGCGAAGCGCTTGCTCAAGCGGCGCGCTACGGCGAAAACCATCCGCACCTTTTCGTATTAGCATTGCAAATTCCAATCTCACTCAACATTAGTCCAACTCTTCAACCAATTCTAAAAATCATGAGCACACGTATCGAAAAAGACACCATGGGCACCGTCGAAGTGCCTGCCGAAAAACTCTGGGGCGCCCAGACCCAGCGTTCGATCCAGAATTTCCCCATCGGTCCGGCCGCTTCCATGCCGATCGAGATCATCCACGCCTTCGGCTATTTAAAAAAAGCCGCCGCCTTGACGAATCAGGCCCTCGGCGCGCTGCCGGAAGCAAAGGCCAAGCTGATCGCCCAGGCCTGTGACGATGTCATCTCCGGCGAGCTCGACGGCAACTTCCCGCTGGTGGTCTGGCAGACCGGCTCCGGCACCCAGAGCAACATGAACTGCAACGAAGTCATCGCCAACCGCTGCCACGTCATCGAGGGCAAGGCACTCGGCGAGGGCGAGCGCAGCATCCACCCGAACGACGACGTCAACAAATCCCAGTCCTCCAACGACACCTTCCCCACCGCCATGCACATCGCGGCCTATAAGAAGCTGGTCGAGGACACGATCCCCAAGATCACCGCCCTCCGCGACACCCTTGAGGCCAAGTCGAAAGCCATGAAAGAAGTGGTCAAGATCGGCCGCACCCACTGGATGGATGCCACGCCGCTCACCCTCGGCCAGGAATTTTCCGGCTACGTCGCGCAGCTCGACCACGGCCTGAAAGCACTCAAAAACCCCCTGCCCCACCTCACCGAGCTCGCCCTGGGCGGCACCGCCGTGGGCACCGGCTTGAATGCGCCGAAAGGCTACGCCGTCAAAGTCGCCGAGAAGATCGCCGAGCTCACGGGCCACCCCTTCGTTACCGCCAAGAACAAGTTCGAGTCGCTGGCGGCGCACGACGCCATCGTCGAGTCGCACGGCGCCCTCAAACAACTGGCCGTCAGCCTGAACAAGATCGCCAACGACATCCGCCTGCTGGCCTCAGGCCCGCGCTCGGGCATCGGCGAGCTCATCATCCCCGCCAACGAGCCCGGTTCCTCCATCATGCCCGGCAAGGTCAACCCCACTCAGGTCGAGGCCCTCACCATGGTCTGCTGTCAAGTGATGGGTAACGATACCACCGTCACCTTCGCCGGGGCCAACGGCCACTTCGAGCTCAACGTTTACAAGCCGGTCATGATCAATGCCCTGCTCCAGTCCGCCACCCTGCTCGGCGACGCCTGCCAGGCCTTTAACGACAACTGCGCCGTCGGCATCGAGCCCAACCAGTCCCGCATCGACGAGCACCTGCGCAACTCACTCATGCTCGTCACCGCGCTGAATCCGCACATCGGCTACGACAACGCCGCCAAGATCGCCAAAAAAGCCCACGCCGAAAACACCTCGCTCAAGGAAGCCGCCATCGCACTGGAGCTCCTAACCGAGCAACAATTCGACCAGTGGGTCGACCCCGGCAGCATGATCGGCGAGCGGTAGGCGTGGCAAACCCGTAGTGCGCAGCTTCAGCAAGCACTCCGAGCGTTTGTCGTGCCAAACAATGGTCGGCAAGAAACCAGCGTGACACACCGTAGTGCGCAGCTTCAGCAAGCACTCCGAGCCGTATCGCACCGGGTAATGGCAAGGCAGCTTGCGAGCGTAGCCGAAAGTGGCGGAGGTTGTTTTTTTTGATCAGACATGCCGCCTGCGCGATGCGGAGCGCTTGCTCAAGCAGCGCGCTACGACTCAATCAAACTGCTGCTTAAAACTCTCGAACTCGGTTTTAAGCGCCACCAGTGCCTCCCGCAGATTTGCGACCTCCGCCTCCAGCGCGGCGATCCGATCATTGCGGGAGTGCACCGCAGCGATCGGTGCTTCCAGCGTGGTGCTGGCAGCCGGGGTCACCACTTCTTCGGGCAACGCGCTCAAAACCTGACGGAAGCGCTCTTCTTTTTGCCCTGGCGCGCGGGGCATTTTCTCCCAAAGGGGCAGGTCCACTTCCTCGGCGATTTCTTTCAGCACATCCTTAACATGGTCGCTGGTGGCAAAATCAAACATCCGTTCGCTGCGGGTGCGCAACTCGCTCAGCGTCTGCGGCCCCCGCAACAGAAGCACCGCCAGCAGTGCCTTCCCCGCCCGGCTCAATCCCAGCAACTCGTCGATATTGTGCCGATACTTGCCGACCCGTGAGCCCGCCATGTCAATCCGGTACACCACCCGCCGGGAGCGCAGCGACTCAAGGGCCTCGGCTACCTCCTCCTCTTCGTATTCGACCACCGGAAAACGATTGGTCTTCTGATTACAAGCCAGGATCAGGCTATTCAGAGTTAAGGGGTAGACGTCGGGCGTCGTCGCCTCTTTTTCCATCAAACAGCCGAGAACACGCGCCTCCGCCGCAGTTAAATTCAAAGTCGCTTCTTCCATATCTTCAGACTTTCTTACCTCCGCACCGCCCACTGTCAAATCGCCACCGCAACGGCGCTCGGCCCCTCGACGAGCTCGGCGTGTCACCACAAGCGAGCACACCACAAGGCCCTCCCCCGTGGCGTGTTCGCTTGCCGAACGCCCGAACGTCCGAAACAGCCAAACATCCACAACAAAACCCCGCACGCCCAATCCGCCGCCCTCCGGCCACTGACCACCGCTCCCCATCAGATCGCCACCCCAACGGCGCACCACAAGCGAGCACACCACAAA
>PXBU01000359.1 GCA_003566795.1 Puniceicoccaceae bacterium
CATCACTTATGTTATCAGGGATTCCGTCTGGGCCGATTATACTTCGGATGAATCTCTCTTTGGCATCTACTATTTGTTCTTCTCTTATAGCTTCGAGTCGAGCTTGCTCGCGAGCAAACTCATCTGGGGTTAGATTCACATCAGGTTGGTCTGGCATAATACCAATTAGTGCATAAAAAACCCGTCTCCGAAGAGACGGGTCGGGAGGAACTACGTCTTGCGACGTAGGGAGGAGGCTATTTTATATATTCACTCCACCACCGACAAAGTCGGAGAGGGTGCTTATGGCCGAGGTGTTACCACCTATCAAACTCATCGTTACAAATCTGAATGTCGCCGAGCCCGTAAGAGGCTGCGAGGAGTCTCTCGTATAGCTAGGTTCTTCTACGGATTCAATCCAGCAGTTGTTGAAAATCCATCCAACATAGTTGACTCCTGCCTCACCTTGGGCTGCAAGAAGTCCGGCTGCGATACCATAACCTTGGGTGTCCATTACGTTGTTGATACCTTCGTCAAAGATATCAGCATACTTGTGAGCCACTACAGCTACACGACCGAATACTTTATCGTTCTGGAACCCCCAAATACCATTGTAAGTATATCCGCCCACATCATCCACGTCGCTCATTGTGGTGTTCATCGTGGAGCGGAACTTCCACTTGCGCAGTGCATTGTGAACAGCATAGGAGGCATCGATTCGATAAGGAATCTGGAATGACTTATCTCCTGTGATTTTCGGGGCTGGGATATCTATGAAGTCTGCTTTATAGTGGTTTGTATAGATTTCAGCATTGAGCTCAGGAGGTGTGAAGTCCTGTGTGCGAATTACCATTGCAGCTGTGGTAGAGAGAGCCTCCGCCACATCCAAACCCGAGGGCGGAATAATGTAGACATCGTAGAGGTTGGACATTGCGTCTCGACCGGATGCTAGCAGCAATTCTGCGTTTGTTGCGTATGACATATGTTATATACCTTCCTTTATGTATATCAATTTAGTATACCTCTCCGGCCCTCTTAGTTGTCAAAAGGGTCGTCGACGCTTGCCTCTTGTCCTACATTGTAGAAGAAGAAGTCGACGAACTCAGAGAACGGCGTAACCTGTACAGATGTTGCCATCTGGAACCTACGCTGAGCTCTTGTCTCATCTGTGTTTACGCTATCAACCTCAATTCTAATTGCGTTGAATGCGTTACCGAATCTTGCGGCTCTACTCTGAAGCTGACGGGTTCTGAGTCCGATGTACTGCGCATCGATTGGCTTACCAATCTGCGGAAACATAACCTCACGCTGAACGAGTCTCTTCCAGAGGTCGAACGCCATATCATGCGACAGCCAGCTGGAGTCATTGATAGTGTTAGGATTCTGACCTGTTTTCTGGTTTATCATCATCAGACCATAATCTGGGTCGTAAATCATAGTGTTGAATCCCGAATCATCCAGCTCTCTCTGCATCTCCTGAGGAATATACTTCATGCGAATCTCATCGAAGGTTGCATCAAGCTGCCCGCCAAGATTGCCTCCGTCATTCTCAAACATAGGGGCCCAAGCACCATTTTTCTGTCTCATGATACGTACCAGCATATCAGAGTAGGCACCTACGGGGAATCTCCACCAGCTGGTCCCTGAGCGAGCATCCGTGGTGCGAATCTCGTTGATTGGGTATACCAGTCCGTGGTCCATCTCAAGTGCGTTTCTGAGAGTATCAACTCCCTCTGCTTCTATATCTTGCCGTGACTTACCTCTGAGCGCAGGAACCACACATCTTGAGAACTTATGAGTACTTCTTACACCTGCCAATACCCCATCCATTCCATTGTAACCGGTAGGTGCGAAGAATATAACAACGTTGTCATATTCAGAGGCCTTGGATTCTTCCCATCCCTGTGTGAGGGATGCAACGATATCGGCCTCATCTGTGAGATGACCTATCGCTCTCTCACCTCTGATGTCTACTGTGATACCTTCCGCATCAAGATTGGCATCGGTGAGAGGGTCTATGTCCTCTATGGTTGGGAACGGACCATCCTCGGGTACTAGCGATTTGGCCACAATAACACGGTCTGCTCTTATAACATCATCGATGTATCTGGAAGTACCGTATCCATCTTTGGCCGCTTCATCAAAAGATATCTCATATGTGCGTTCGCTGATACTTACGTTACGAGAAGGGAAATCGGTGATACCTACTACAATAAAGTTATCTGCGGCATCGGTTCGAGGAGCCCTTCTTATATTTATAGATGTACGAGTCTCGGTGGCGAACTTCTGGTAAATCATCGCGATTGCAGTTACCTCGGCATCCCACGAGAGACTCTGTCTCGATGAGGCAGTCGTTCCCGTTGTGAACGATTGAAAGAAATTGTTATCTATGTGAAGAGGGTCCGAAGCTGTATCACCCCATGTAGAGGTAGCTGCATCAATAGCTGCATCATCTCTTTGAACAGCGGGATATAATCTGATAGTAACCTTGAGTCGATTATCGTTCAACGTGTCTTCTACCGCGTACATAAAACCAATTACGCGACCAGTGATTGACCCGTCATACTCTCTGAGAAATCTAAAGCGGTCTGGGTTGTCAGTGAAATAGGTGCTCTGTGAGGTTTCCAAGTCATCAATAACCCATTCAAACGAATCAGTTGTGGATACATCACTATCCGTCGGGATATCATCCGTTACCGCAGTTGCCGCGCGGCCTGTCCAATCCTCGGAGGCGATTGCCATAACAGTCTCTTCGGCTGAGCCATATGTAAAAGTGGTTGATATGATGGAGCCTTGGTTGAAGGTCACCGGTGAATACTCTTTAGACAGCTTCTCGAACTCAG
>PXBU01000186.1 GCA_003566795.1 Puniceicoccaceae bacterium
CTGCCCTTTACCCGTAAGTGATGCCGGACAAACCCATTCATCTCTCAGCGCAAATCCCAAGCACATGAACTGAAACTCAGCGTATCCTTGCCACATCACTTGGTGACCGGGTGGCGGATCGTTGTTGCGTCCAAGGTAGCCGCCGATCTTCGCGACCAGGCGCACCGCTTCCCCTAGTCGTGTGGGTGGCTTCAGTCCTTTTTTTTTTGCGTAGGCATGCAACGTCTTGATCTCCACATCCGAGAACAGGACTTCGGCGGGAAGATCGGGCACCTCGCGGCCCAGCAGGGTCATAAGCATGATGCGCCAGGCGATTACCAGGTTGATGGCAATCGCACGCCGCAAACGTTCGGCGGTATCGTGAGCCATGGCCTCGATGCGGCATCCTGATTTCAATACACGATGCCAGTCCTCGATTCGCCAGCGCAAACAATACCAGCGCAGGCATTGCTCGGCATCATCCGGCGACCCGATCTCGACCGTCGTCAGCAGAAACCACTCGACCGCTTCGGCCTTCGGCGGCGGATTCTCCTCCAAAGCGTGAACGACCCAGAGATCAATCGGCTTCTTATCCGCCAAGTAGGGTGGTGGGCGCAGTTGGATGCACATGGTGCGTACCGCCAGTTCCGCCGTGCGTCCGAGGCGTGCGGGGCGAGCTTTCTGTTTGCTTCGTTTCGGCCGCGCGCTCTGACGCGGAATCTGAACGCGAAGGCGACTTTGAACCGGTGCCTGCCGTACTGTTTCAAACAGCTTGAAGGGGTCCTGGGCAATGTTGCGGTTGTGCTTGGCACGGACCAACAAATCGACGCACGGGTTGCTCCGATGCTCGTCGAACATCTCGAAGAAATCCGCCTCGCGGTCGCACACCTCGATCAGACGGGTGTGGGGCATCTCGACGGCCAAATCCACCAGATCGCGGTGGTGCTCAATCCAGGCAAAGGTCTTCTTCTTCTCAACGGGAATGGCGCAAGCGGGCCGATCATCGGAGGGCGATTTGGGTTCTGGAGCAAGGCACTGCGCACGCAACACGCCAAGGGGCAGGCCCGTCGCTGTCAGCGCCAGCGTGGAATGCAGATGCAACCCGCGACTCTTGGCCCCAGTCTGGTTAGCAGAGAGTTCACCCAGCCCCGTGCAATGCGCCAATGCCGTGTAGTTCAGATCGCTGCGATCCTGCACGCACAGAACGGTGCGTTGCGCCTGCATGCGCCGCACCGTTCGTTCGCGGTGCGGAAGCAAGATGTTGTCCATCGTCACCGCCGACTCGTCGGGGGTGTCGATCAACCGGTAGTACGCCTTGACGGCGGGCCAGTTTCCCTGGGCCACACCACAGTAAGCGCGCCACGGTTCTTCTGCTTTGTCCTCGGCTATCTTCACAAGTCGTTTGCTCAACCTCGCATCCCCCAAGGGTGCGCCTCCGAACTCCTTCTCAGCCCACCTTTCGGACTTCAGACCATCGCACGGCCCCAGCGTACCACGCCCGGCATCCGGCGCCAACCCCAACTGGACGCGGAAGTCCTTCTCCAGCGGGTACACATAGATGTCCTTGACCGTTTCTTTCGCCTCCAGGAATCGATCCTGGCGTCCTCGCCCTTGCGTTCGGCCCACGCGAATCCAGTTGGCAGCACGATAGCATGTGCCAGAGACATGCGCTCTGTCCACAAAACTCTCCAGTAGCAAGGGCCGGTAGCCGTACTGCATTTCAAAGTCTTCGGGCAACCGCTCGACCGCCATGGACAGTAGTCGCGAGGCCAAGTTCGCGCAATGCACGCTCGATCGAATCAGAAACCGGCTCATGTTCACCACGCTGTGCAAACACTCGCGCCGCTGCTCCATATCCCACCCGATCCACCGGTCTCGATCAGCCACTTGCAGCGCGGGCGCGGCAAAACCAAAGCTGCCCAGCCAGCCGTGCTCCGAGCCGACCAGATAGCGCACCTGCCGTCCGACCAATGGTCCATGCCCACGGGGATGTTCCCGAATCATCAACTCGTTCCAAATCCGCATGTGCTCCTCATCGCTGACCCGGATCAACTTCAGACCGCGAACTTCACCGGCCTTACCCGGCACTCCCGCCGGTTCCGCCACCGGCGCCCTCAACCGCTTAGGGGTCTTTGGGCCGTTCTTTGCCTGCGCCGCCGGCAGGGTGAAGTGTCCGGCCGCTTCCAACTCCCGCAGTGCTTTGACACAACCGCCCCGCTGTTCCTGGCCCCGTGCATCGTAGAATCCGAACTGCTCGCAGAGAAACTCGGCCAACTCGCTACGGTGAATGAATCCGTTGACTTTCAGCAGCCCAGCGATATACTCGATGGCTGCGGGTTCCGATAGCTTGCGTTTGATCTGGTTTTGTGTGTTCATGCCGCGAACATACGCGAGCGAACATACAATGTCCAGTTTTATTTACGGGTAAAGGGCAGAGCTAGCCTGCCCTGAGCGAAGCCGAAGGGATTTCAACATTGGGACACCCGTTTATTATAATTATCGGTATCGGGGTCGGTATCGGGATCGGGGTCGGGATCGATTTTTCCGGTCCAATCTTCCGAAGGTTCTTCGTGAACAGAGTATCCTCGTTGCCCAAGTTTTGGTCACCATCAGCTTTCCCATTGCCCTCGGCAATATTCAAAGGAACAGCCTGACCCGCGCGTAAAAGCTGATCTTTTGCGTTTCGATGCCCCTTCAGCGTTTCGCAAAAACGATATGCCCAGCCAACGTACTTAATGGCCACGCGATATGCATCAAGTTTTGCCTCCTCCGAACAAGGAAAACTCACCACAGAGTTACGGAAGCACCTGCCTGCGCCAAGCTCGGCGCGGCAGGCAGGCGGA
>PXBU01000072.1 GCA_003566795.1 Puniceicoccaceae bacterium
CCTTTTATCGGGGTGCACAGCCCTGAGACCTGCATGCCCGCATCGGGATTCCGAAAGGGTGGGAGCCACCCACCGCTGATTTTCGATCTGGATGATCTGCGTATCGAGTTCGATGTCACCACTTTCTATTTTATGAATCGCCCCTACCAGGTTTACTACGCGACCTGGAATGATTTCCGGGGGCCGAGCGTGCCGTTTGTCGAAACGACCCGTGAGCGGCTTCAGCTGGCATGGAGTGGGCGCAGGCTGCGGAATCGGCGTTCCCTACAAATCGTCATTCAAGGCATCGCCGAGGAGCGCACCGCCCGACAGGAGGTCATACAATTCCTGGAAACGACGCTGCGGTGGCCAGAGAATGAGTAGGTTCGGAGGACTAGGGTGCCAGCCATTCGGCGTAGGCCCGGGCCGCCTCGCGGGAATGGCCGGTTTCGCTGAGGGCGCGACCGAGCCAGTAGTGCGTATCCCGCGGAGGCTCCGGCGTCTCGCAGATGCGCTCGGCGATGCGACGGGTGTCCTCCCACATTTTGCGGCTGAGATAGGCCTGGAGCAAACGGAGGCTGGCAGCCGGATCGTCCGGGTGCATCAGGGCGTTGGCTTGAAGAGTGCGCAGTTTTTCTTCGGCGACAGGCACTTCAGGCAGTGGTTTATGCGCCACCCACTGATTAAAGAGAGCCAGCGCTTCTTCATGCTGCCCGGCCGCGACCTGGGCCCGCATGGCCTGAGGCCAAATTTCGCGCTGGATGGCGGGCGGGCTACTCTGAAAGAGTTCCAGCAAAGGTTGGATTAAACTTCGCCGCTGCAATTGATTGAGAATCGTGCCCCGTAAGGCTGGAGGCAGGTTCGGCCAATCGGAATAAAGCTGATCCAGGCGATGAGGATCTTCCAGCATCGTCCCCGGCAAGGCGCTCCAATACGTCGCCAGCAAAGCATTATCGCTTTGGGCGAGACGATAGAGTCGTACTTGCAGTGAAGCTTGCGTCGCGGTTCGTCGCAAGATTTGCCGGAACAACTCGGTGGGTTCATGACTACGGGTGATGGCACTGTGAAAGGCCTCGAAGGCGGCATCATCCCGCTGCCTGTTTAAAAGAAAAAGCCCTTCCACATAAGGAATTTCCGCATTGTCGGCCTGTAAAAAGCGAGCTCTCTGAAAATGCCGGACCGCCATGTCGGGATCATTGGAGAAAGTCTGGAGGGCGGCCCTGAAGTAAGGTTGCCATTGCAGTGGCGCACTGGTGAGTGGCTCTTGGGCTGAAGGCGCGTAGGCGGTAAGTGAGGGCGACTTTCGTGCCGCTAGAACAGCAAGGCCACTGCCCAGCAGGACCAGTGTGAGCCCACCCGCTCGCCAAAGTTTGCGCGTTCGTGCCCGTGGTCGCAGCAGTATCTGAGTTTGCGGGAGAGCAAGGGTATAGAGGCAAATCGCCAGGGCGACTGTCCCCAGACGATGGGCGCCAACGTCGACCAAGCTGTGAATAAAAAAGGGAACGAGCGCAGCCATCGCAGCATGTCGATAATTTCTGTCCCGTATTGCTTCCGAGCATAGCAAACTGTCATGAGATGAAACGATCGGGCTCCGTAGCCGCAGCAAGAGGAAAGTCAGCCCAAGAATAATCAGTGCGACCCCGACGAAGCCGAGTTCAGACCACCACCACAACCAGTCACTCTCCGGGTGTAGGATGGAAACCGGTGGGGCGGGGAGACTACGGTAATGGGGAAAGATGTAGTGAAATTGCCCCAAACCGATGCCGGTGACCGGATGATCCGCAATCATGGCAACGGTATCGGTATAAATTTGCCAACGAAAATCCGTAGTGAGCGGGTCATCCTCCGCATGAAGGGTATGGCCTGTGATCGCATCGATCATGCGGTCGCGGCTGGCGCCTCCCGCGAAAACAAAAAAGCTAAAAAGCAGCAGGGCCAGCGCCGGAGCAAAACGCAGTAGAACGGTTCTGTTATGGCTTTTTTCTCTGGCTCGAAAGAGCAGTAATACCAACATCCCGCACGACCATGCCAATAGCGCACCCCTGGATAAGCTCTGAAAGAGAGCATAAAGTAACAGAACACCCCCGATAAAGGCACTTGATGAAGCGAGGTCAAATACCGGGGCAACATGCTTGGGGGCGAATGGCGCTCCCCGTGATTTGCGCCGCAACTGAGCCCGGGGCATGAGAGCGAGACCGAAGCATAACACACTGCCACAGGCAAAAGTAAGCGCGGTTTGATTACGATTTGGAAACCAGGAAAAGACATGCACTTGGTCGGCCCAGGGCAGCCGCCAGCCTTGGTAGCCGGCCAGGATAGCACCGGCACCGAGCAGGACTAGAACGACAGCAAGCCAGTGCATGGCGTGCCGCCTCGCGCCAGAATCCGGCACGAATGCCTGAGCGAGTAAGAAAAAAGCAGAGCCCGCGAGAAAACCAAGCAGTGCTTCAAGGGTGACCCAAGGCTGGGGAGACAACGAGGTGCCGACAGGGAGGCCCAGTGTTTCCGCTTCCAGACGCCAGTCCACAGCAGTGGCGGGCCAGCAAAGGGCCAGCAAGATCCAGGCAATCAGCGCACACCAACAAAGTCCCGGGCCTTTCCCGATTGGAACAGCTGTAGAACGCGTGAGTGCCATGGCCAATCCAAGCACAAGGGCCAGCAGTCCTAAGCTGAACGGATGGGTACCGCCACCCAGGGCGATCAACAGACCGGTGCCAAATACCAGTGCCACCATTCCCCGGGGCGACGGGCTCGTCCAGACTTCCCGTTGATCGCATTGAGATGGGCCGGGGCGGGGCGAGTTCATGAAGAGGTCTTCGAGTCTTCCGCCTGTAGGCTCTCTGGTTCTTCTTTCAGCTGTTGGTGATAGCTATCATACGGCCGGTAATAATAGTAGTAATCCACTCCGCCCAAAGGCGCACAATTGAAAGCGAAACCAATCACTTTATTGGCACGACTCGAAAGCCGGTCCAATGAGGACTGCACTTGCCGGGCCGAGGTTTGATTGGCGCGAACCACCATCAACATGGAATCGGCCTTGGCGGATAATACCATGGTGTCGTCAACCGCCAGAATCGGCGGGGCATCGATGATGATATAGCTGTAGTTCTCTCTCGCCCACTTCAACAGTTCGTCCATCCGTTCGGAGAGAAGTAGCTCGCTGGAATTGGACAGGCCGGCACCACTTTTGAGCAGGTCCAGATTCGCATAGGGAGTCGGGCGAACATAGTGACTGAACTCCGTATCACTCCGTAAAAGTTCACTGAGTCCTTCTTTCGCATAAATTGAGAATAAATGGTGAATGCCTCCCTGCCGCATATCGGCATCAATCAACAGGACTCGTTTATTAATGTAAGAGAGTGCGATCGCCAAGTTAGCCGCGATGGTGGATTTTCCCTCGCTGGGAGTGGAACTGCTAATGAGAATGCAATGAGGCGGCGAGGCATCTTTTTCCGAGTAATGAAGCAGGAGCGCAGAGCGCAGAGTTCGGCAGGCTTCGGCAAAGCGGTGACGGGGGTCTTTGACTTGCAAGAGGTTAACCTGGCCATCCGCGTTTAGCTCCTCCTCGGGGATAATTCCCATAAGGGGGAGGTCAAAACGTTTTGCCAGTTCACTGGAAGAACGGAGACGAACATCGAAGAAGGCGATTGCCGCAACGATGGCAAGACCAACAAAAAGGCCAGTGACCGCACCCTCTGCGACTTTCTTGGTGACCTCTGGCGGTCGGACCGAAGCTCGTGATGCGGAGGCAAGGGTCCCCACGGTTTCCTGCTCGATATTCTGGTTGCTTTGAATCGCTTGAATGGAGTCGAGCAAGCGCTGATAGGTATTACGGGATCGGTCCAGCCGATATTGCAGGCGCTCAAATTCGGCACTTTTTCGGCTAATAGCGAGCGCCTGTTGCTCCCACTGTGCGATCACCGAGTCGAAATTACGGATCTGTCGCCGCAGTTGATTTTTACGTTCGTCGAGCGATTGAATCGTCTGCCGGTTCAGGATCTCAAGCAAGTTGGTGGCACGTTCGATCTTTAAATCGAGGTCGATAATTTTCGGATGACGTGGTTTCAGGTAGAGGGAATACTCTTCCAAGTCCGCCTTCAACTGGGTCCAGTCGTAGCGCGTCTGCTCATAGAGAGCCACGCTTTCGGCACGGATCAAAGAAGATTGCTCGTTACTAAAATTGAGGAGATCACCCGGCTCCAAATTTTCGAGCAGCAGCAACTGGGTACGGAGTTCTGCCTGCTGGGTGGTGAGCTGAGCGAGATAAGCACCAGTGGAGGCATCCTGTTCTTTAAGGAAAACCAGATTGTTCTCCTTTTGAAAATCCACCACGGTATTTTCCTGGGTCTCGATTTCTTCTTCCAGCCGATAGAGTTGTTCCGTGACGGCCAAAAGGGTGCTTTCAGTCGTCTCGGAACGCATCTCGCGGCGAAAATTCTGATATTCCTCCATCACGGCATCAAGGAAAGCCTGAACGAATTGTGGCTCCCCGCCCTCAGCGCGCAGTTGAAAAATAGAAGCCTGGGGACGTTGACTCACCGAGAGCCGAGTCCAGGATTTCGAGAGTTCAGGGTGCAACATCAAGACCCTCTCTCTGGCTTGTTTTTGCACCCGGTCGCTGAGCATGAGTGAAATCTGGGTGCCGAAAAAATTGGAGAGTTCTTCGCGATACACACTATCTGGCAAAGCGAAGCGTCCGCTGATCATCATCTCGGACTGAGAGACATAGACAGGATCGCGCTTCAACTCGTGATAGGCTTGCCACCCGATACCCAGCGCGACAGCAAGGAGCACGACCCACCACCAAGTGGCGAACAAGCGCTTACTCTCAAAGTAAATTTTGCGCAGTCGTTCCCCCCAGTCAGGCAGGACTGGGCTCTCATCGAAATCGACTGCTGAGGTCGCGCTGTCAGGTTTAGAAAGCAATGATTCGCTCCTCCACGCGGATGATGTCGTTTGGTTGGACGACGGGGTCTTTCTCACGTAAGCCCCGTTGTAGAATTTCCTCTACATTAACAATTTTCGTGCGTTCCTCCTCCGGGATCGAGCTGTCACCGCTGATGAGTTTCACCGAATTTTTGCGGGCAAAGCGACTGAAACCGCCGCTTTGCAGGATAGCTTTGCTGACGGTAAGCGTATTTCCCGGTGGAACATTGAGAATGCCGGGGGCGTTGACACCTCCAACCACATAAATCGTGCCCCCGGTCGCTCCGGCCAGTCGCGGCACGATGATGAGATCGCCGCTCTGGATCGGAAGGTCCTGGTCAAAGTTGCCCGAGTCCATGATGCTCTGCACATCGATCACTTGACGAAGTTCACTCGTGTCACCTGTCGAGCCGTCGTTATTGCGACGGACCAGGGTGACACGGCTGCCATCGCTGTCAGCTGTCATTCCGCCCGCCATCGCGATGGCAGAAGAAATCGTGAGAATTTGATCGGAAGGAAGGGGATAGGTGCGGGGAGTGCGGACCGCGCCGGCAATATCGACAGAGCCTCTCGAAAGCGCGACCTGCGGGGATTGGAGCATCACGGTGGCACGATAAAAATAATCAACCTCCAAAAGAGATTTGATTTCCCTCGCCAGGGCTTGGGCGGTTTTCCCTTTAGCGGGCACTGGACCGATGAGCGGAACATCAATCTCGCCGCGGGCATTCACGAAAACGATAATGGGGGCTTCACGCTCTTCAATCACCTGATAGGTCAAGCGGTCACCGATCGCGAGCGCCTGCCGGTCATCCAGGCTGTCCATATGCCGGGATTCGTTTTCTTTGGCTTTACTCTCCCGAAGCTCGTCACCCTGAGCGAAAGGGAATGAAAAAAGCAGGCTCAATAAGCAGGCAAGCTTTAAGGAAAGAGATGGCAGCAACAAAGGCATGATATTCGGAAGCAGAGGGTCTTTAGAAACTGTAGGTCAATTTCACCGAGACACGGTTACGCGAAAAATTACGACCTGTGACATTCGATTCACGCAGATAATGCTCGAAGGAAGAGGTAAAAGCAAGTCTCGGTGAAAGCGGGTAGCCTAAGCCGGTCCTGAAGACCCAACTGTCATAGCGCTCTGGAGTAATAATACCGGACTCGGCTCCTTCATCCCAGGAAACCCCGAGGAAAAGATCACTGCGCTCAAAGCCGGAAAAATCGATTCGATACTGGGCACGCTGAACCACAAGTTCGTTGGAAACGCTGCCCAGGTCGATGCTTCGACTATAGAGAAGAGAGTGTTGCAGATTCGGGTTCACCGCGTGCGTCAGTTCGATGTTTCCCGTCAAGCCATTTGCCTGCCGGGTAGGATCCTGATTTCCGGCAGTGCTATCAAAGCTGCGCTGGGTCCACGCGAGAAAAACCTTTGACGTGAGAAAATCCGTCATCTTCCAACTGGCTCCCAAGCCGGTGGTAAGCGATGAGCTATCGGGCTGAAAGTCTGTACGCCAGCGATCAATGGAGCCAGTCAATTGCCCATAGATATCGAGGTTCGCGGCCAGACTATGCGTCAGGCCCAGAGAGGCGATATAGCTATGGCGCTCAAGATTGCGGAATTGGCTGTCCAGTGGCCTGATGTCACGCCTCGAGAGGCCCGCATTCGCACTCCATAAAGGGTGAATAGCCCAAATCGCTTCAAGTCCCAGTCGATTGTGAATGCGGTCGTAAAGAACAATATTGTTTAATTGATTACCAGAATTAGGGTCGAAGAAACGCTGATCCCCGGGATCGCTTAGCAGGCTGAAATCGTCATACAGCCGAAAGTCGAAATTCCCGGCCTGGAAAAAAAGTTCAAGCCCGGTCTCAGGAGTCAAAACAAGAAAATTTCGACTGGAGTCATATTCTGGGTTCTCCCAGTATTTCCTGTATTCCAAACCAATCGAAAGCCGAATCTCGTTGATTTCGGTCAGCTCCATTGAACCTCCCAACTGGAGCCCAACTTGAGTAATCCAATCAGAGGTGGCATCGCTTTGGGAGCTTCCGATATTGGAATCGTAGATTTGGCCTAGACTCCCTTTAAGATTGAGGTCCAGATCACCCAAGCGAATATTGTCCTCCCCCTGCCCGGCCTCCAGGCTCAGATGAAGCATAAAGTAGACGAGTGAGATAAGGTAAACTTTTGGGGCTTGGCGAAAAAATAGGATTTGCATTTATTTTACATTTGCAATTTATTAATGAATCAGTAAAGAATATTTACTAACTTTTACATCAAAAATGAATTTTATGTTTATCTCCCCAAGGCTGTTTTGCGCAGGCATCTGCTTTTTGTCCTTGGGATCGGCAGTTGCGCTTGAAGAAAATCCGGCGCTTTCGCTACCGCCAGCCGGGGAACAAGCCGAGAGTCCTGATTTAGTGGCAGAAGCACTGCTAGCTCTACTTCCGGTCAGTGCTGAAGTTGCCAACAACGGAGCGCTAGTGCCGCCAAAAGATCAATGGCCGGATACGCCGGATCTGGTCTATTATGACTTTGCCCGTAAAACCGCGGGGGGGCGCATTGCCTACATCGGATCGGGGCGAAGTGAAGAGGCGAACCGGATGGTGGACGGGGATCAGGAGACTTACTTCGACTTTGAGAACATGGGAAGAGGCGCTTTCTTTGTCGCAGCTCTGGCGGAGAATTATCCGGTGATACAAGCATCCATTACTGCAGAAAGGGCTCTCGCACGGGTTGAGGTTTGGACCTTGGAGACTTATCCGCGTGAACTGAGGAACGAACCCTCCGAGGACGAGAGCGGCATGTCCCCTATATTGGTACGCGATTTCCTCGCAGGGCGTTTGCCGGATGGACGAGTCATTGTGCCAGATGATGAAGAGGTCAACTCGCTGAATATTCCCCTGCCTGAGACGAATGCCCGGTATGTGCTGGTGCGGGTCGTCGGGAAGGATCCAACTCGGCCAATTCGAGTGAATCTTTTTTCTGCCGTTGGCCGGATACCCAGAGAGTATCTCGGTAATCGGATGGCGCGAAGCAATAACCTGCAATCAGCAGAGCCGCCGGCTGAAGCGCCGGAAGTTAGTTTGCCCCAAATTCGCTTCGCTAGTCCATGACCTGACATTTAGAGCTGAATGGCCTCAAGTAAAAGCTGTTCTTCCGGAAATAATTTGTTCCCGTCAATTGTTCTGGCCAGTTCCTGTGCATCGGTTTGAAAGCCTCCTCGGTGTAGAGCGTAAGCAGCGAGTAAACGCCAACGGTCCCGCACTTCAAACCAATTCACCGGTAGTTGATCCAGCAGGCCGAGCGCTTCAGCGCTGCGATCCTCGTGCAAAAGGCCTAGAACCAAGGTCATCCGATAGGCTAAGACATTGGCCCGGGCCTCCAGCAGAGCCCGTGCTTCGGCGAGAACTTGGGCATCGCTTTGGCCCAGTAAAAAGCCGAGATAGCGAGCATCGTTTGCGGCATCCAGATCATCTGGAAAGTAGCGGCAATAATCCAGTAAAGCCTGCCGCAGGGCCTCGGTATTGCCTTGGCGCTCAAGCACCGCAATTAAATCTCTCAAGGCAGACTTTCGGTGGCCTGGAGATGCGATCACTCGTTCGAGTGCGGCAATCTGAAGATCTGGAAGCTGTAATTGCGCCGCGTTTTTCGCCAAATAATACAGTTTCGGACTTTCTCTTGACGCAGCGAGCAGGGCTCGATCCCAAGCCAGACGGGCACGGCGCGGATCACCTTTTTCCACAAAAGCGCGCATTCTAAAGGCTTCACGCAAGTATTCCTCGATGGGGAGGCGCGGCTTATCGAGCAGGTCGAGGATGGCATCCCATTCATTGCTCAGAGCCAGTGCATCGGCATGGATGAGGAACAGATCTTGACGGGTCATGGCCAAGTCCCGGGAAATTGCCGAGACGGTGTAGCGGTGCAATCCCTTACGGTTCAGCCAGCGCCCCAGGGTCGCCATCTCCTCTGGCTCCTCCAGTTTAAAAAGCGCACGCGCAGCTTGGTAGATCTTGTCCGGATCCGCATTCGGCAAGCGGAGTTTCAGCTCTTCGCCGAGTAAGCGGTTTTCCGGGTCGAGACCTGTCAAACTGTTAATGGTTCGGATCAATGCCTCGATGTCTTCAAGCTGGAGATCCGGCAGTTTCGCCAGCGTCCTGAGCGCTTCTTCCTGGCGGGGACCTGTCTGGCGGGCGATTTGCTGCAGGTGATCGATGCCCGCCCGGCGTATTTCCGGCTGCTGAAAGAGTCGGGAGAGTTGAAAAAAAAGCGCATCGGCCTCGTGAGGCGCATCCTCATGCACCACCAAATCCGCCGTTTGCTGAAAGGCCTGCTCAAATTGGCCACGCCGGGCAGCAGCTAGTGCCTGAAGGTAATCCAACTGTCGCAGATGCAGCCCCGCTTCACGCTGGGCGGTAATCTCGGCTTCGAACTTTTGCCACATCCCGGCCTGCAAGTAAGCTTCGGCCAGCGCCAGCCGATCATCCGTTGCCCCCTTAGACAACTCGACTACTTTTTCCCAGAACCGGTAGGCCGAGGCCGGATCACTTGCCGCATAAACACGCGCCAGTATGCGTGCGATCTCAGGGTCTTCCGGCTCAAGCGCGTTGGCGGCGTGGGCGAGCTCCCAGGCGCGACCGATCGTCTCGGGCATGGCTAATAAGGACTCCGCCTCGATTGCCATCGAACTCGCACGCCAAACTCGAATCTGTCGGTAAGCGGGATAGCTCAAAATCGCCAAGAGGAATATCACGATCAAAAGGAACCAAACTATTGTTTTTTTGTCATTCACTATAAGTGAGTTGATTGTTTGCAAAAGAATCTGAGCAAACAAGTAAAAAACTTGTAAAGCTCTTAATTAGAGCTAGGATTAAGAATAGATGATTCGCCATAAACTTACTGCGCAAAAGCAGTTATTCATCGTAATCTTGCTCATTAACTCAGTGTTATTGATGGGTGCGCTGAAGCATGCATTTGAGGCAAGCGGATTCTTGATTTTAACTGAGAGTGCCCGGATCGAGGTCTATTTGATCGGCGTCTTGGCCGGACTTCTTTTCCTAAGGGAGCGGTGGTCGAACTTGTTACAGGGAACTGTTCATCCGGCACCCTTTGAGGGTGTCATTCTCGCGGCACGATTCGTTTTTGTTCAAGCTTTCGCCTTTTCCCTGATCTACTTTCTTTTGCAGGATATTGCGGTCAGCCGGGCCTTTCTGATCTGGTTTCTGGCCATTGGTTTTCCGTTCAACGCGGCCCTCATCATTTGGCTCCCCGGATGGTTCCGGAAATTATTTAATCGCTCGAAAGCGCTTACAGGTATTTTGGTAGGCCTAGGCGCGATTCCTGAAGAAGCGATTACCTATGCCTCGCACTGCCGTCATTTCGGAGTAACTTTTCACGATCATTATGGCGACACACAGGAATCGGAAGTGCCTTTTAACTATCGGGGTGAAATCGCTAAATTCAAAGACGAAGCTTTCAGTAACGATGCCGCTGTCGACCGGGTGCTTTTCTTCGGGAGAAAGACGGATGACCCGGATTATCGAGCGGCATTGGAACTCTGCCACCAGAGCGGCATCCGCGCCCAGGTGATGTTGCATGAGCAGGAGCTCTTTGGCTATCTGGGACGACATGTCGTGGATGGCAATGCCCACTTCCTCACCATGGCAGACGAGCCCTTACAGAACCCGCTTAATCGTATATTAAAACGTGCCATCGATATTCTATTAAGCCTGCTTGTGGTAATCTTTTTGCTTCCGCCACTGATTGTCGTGGTCTGGTTGGTGCAGCGGTGGCAGTCACCCGGGCCGCTCTTTTTTCGTCAGACCCGCCATGGATTAGGGCGGCAGACTTTCCGTATTTTGAAGTTTCGCACCATGCAGAGCAGTGCAGCTTCCGAGGCGCTTCAAGCCAAGGCCGCCGATCCCCGAATTTATCCACTCGGGCGTATCTTACGTCGGACCTCGCTGGACGAAATCCCACAATTTATCAATGTGCTCCGCGGCGAGATGAGTGTGATCGGGCCGCGGCCACATTTGACCGTCCACGACGATTTATTCGAGGAGGAAGTACACGCCTATCGTATCCGTCATTTCGTGAAGCCCGGCATTACCGGCTATGCCCAGATTCGGGGGCTGCGCGGAGAAGTAACCACCACCGAGCAGATTCACCAGCGCGTGCAGCACGACATCCATTATATTAGCAACTGGTCATTGAAGTTGGACTTTTACATCCTCTGCAAAACCGTTGTGACCGTCCTGCGTCCACCGGAAAGTGCGGTTTGACTCATTTTTTTAGCGCCGCTCTCAAAGTATAATACAGCACAGGAAAAGACTTGAAGTAGCGGGGCACATATATTGAGGAGCGCCCCAGGCAGCGGACCGCCCAGCCGAGGTAAAGACGGTCGGCCCATGCGGGGATGCGGGATTGTTCGCCAGTGAGAAAGGCAATGGCCGCGCCGGTGCAGAAGATCGCCGGCAGTTTTGGATCCGCCGAGTCCTGCTGCCATTGCTGTTGCAGCCAGGCCCCCAATCGTTCCTGGATGCCACCACCGAGATTGATCAGGACATAGCGCGGTGCACGCTGGCGCAAGCGATCCAGTAAGATCGGATCTTCCACACAGTCCGGCGAATAGAGCGGAGCGACGTATTGATCTTCAACCTGAATGGGAATTCCCCTACCCTGGAGCCAACAGCGATTACGCGCACTCGCTTCCGGGGAAGGATCGACCAGAAAAAGCGCCCCCGGTTGACGGAGCCGTGGATCTTCCAGCATGGTCGAGAGAAATGCCAGACCGGACACCCGCTGCAAGGGGCTGCTCGGCCGGATGAGCCGCCAGACCAAAACCATGGCTCCACTGTCGGGCAGCACCAGCTGACTCTCTGCCAGTTGCCCAGTGTAACGAGCATCCTTGGCGGCCAGGGCCAGGCAAGGGGCGGAGGGCGCGGTAACCAACCCACGTAAGTCGAGTGCCGCTTCGACTAATTCATGCACATTGCCGACCCCAAAAGGAATCTGCAAGATACGGATGCTGTCAGTTCTACGCTCAGCCATGAAGATCAATTCGTTTTGCGCTTGCCCAACTCGTAGGCCTTGGCCACGCAAAGAAATTCATAGAAGGCATGCAGACGGGCGAAATACCAGCCTTCGCGCCCATCCAGGAAGCCACGCTGTAAGAAATAAACATGACAAAAGCGTAAAAATGGCCGAAAGGGCAAGTGGCGGGCAGTCTCCTTCAGGCGACGGCGCAGGCCGACGGTTTTGTGCTGTAGGGGTTTTGCGTCTACCCCCTGCTCCGTGGTTGCCGCCAGCGCGACGTGAGCCTCCCAGTTGGAGTAACGATTATGCTTCTCGACAAAGGTGGCCACGTCCGGAAAGGGGTAGTGATCCATCTCCGCCTTGAGCTGGGCCGTCTCGCCCTGCACGATCACATGCTCGTGCACTTCGTTGTCACCGCTTTCGGTGTCCGCGCTCGTCAGTTGTTCGTAACGTCCGAGACGATGCCGGAAGAGGCGCAAGTTCCAATTCGGATAATAGGCGTGCCGCATCCATTTACCCATGAACATAAATCG
>PXBU01000443.1 GCA_003566795.1 Puniceicoccaceae bacterium
CAAAATGCCTGCATGCGGGTGGCGCGAGCACCACCCCTACGGCGGCATTTTTTCCTATCAACGTGGTAGCCGCCCACCGGCGGCGATGCGCAACCGTAGGGGCTTTCCTATGGGAAGCCCGCGAACGTTCGAGGCGTTACAAAGAGACCGGGGGCAACGCAAGGTTCGAGGGTGGCGCGAGCACCCCCCCTACGGGGATTGCGTTTTCGCTCCGAGTAAGCCCGCCTCCCGACAAAATGCCTGCATGTCTGGCTGCAGCGGCGCTGTGAAAGTGACCGCGTTCTCCTGAAAGCCAAATTCATAGCACTCACAGTGCAGTGCTTGCCGCTGGAGGGGTAAGCTGCGCGCCAGCCGCTCCGTCCATCCATTTTCGATGAACTCAATGTAGAGTGTCTCGTCAGGGCCGTAGATCTTGTCGCCGACGATGCGGTGCCCGATGTGCTCGGCGTGCACCCGAATCTGGTGCTTGCGCCCGGTCACGGGGCGAACCCGGCAGAGCGTGTAACCATTCTTTGCGACCAACGGCTCAAAGTCGGTAATGGCGGTCTGAGCGGTGCGGTCATCGCTGACCTCGGACTTCACGAAGACGGGGCCACCCCGGCGGCGAGCAATCGAGGCGTCAACGTGCAGCGGTGCTTTAAGCTCCCCTTCCAAGATGGCCAGATAGGTCTTGCTCACCTTGCGGTCCTGAATCGCCATTTGGAACTTGCGGGCCACCGAGGGCCGCTTGGCAAAGATCACGAGTCCACTGGTCTCGCGGTCCAGCCGGGCCACCAGATGCAGCTTCTCCAAGCCAGTGTATTCCCGCACCACCCCAACCAGACTCGACAAGGGGCCGTTCTTCGAGGGATGGCATACCAGCCAGCCCGGCTTATTGATCACCAGCAGATTCTCATCCTCCTCGAGGATCCAGCCAGGGAATTCACCGAGATCGACCAACGGGGCTTCTTTACCGTAAGGATCCATCACTGCGAGGTCGGCGCCCGCATCCGGCGCAGGATTCGGCCACCGATCCGGCTCACCAGCACGCGGGGCATTTTACCGCCAAAAAAGGCAATCCATTTGTTGATCCAACCCGTCACCACCAAGGACTTGCCCTGCGCAACGCCCCGGAGCGCGATTGCGGCAACTTCATCGGCCGTCATATCCATCAACTTATTCAGTGGGCCATTCTCCATCGGTGGCGTCGCAAAACCGGCCCGTTTAAAGAAATTCGAGCGCGTGGGTCCGGGGCACACGGCCATCGCGCGCACCTTGGTGCCACGTAAGTCCTCGTTGAGGGCCAGCGACCAATTCAGGACGAAGGCTTTGGTCGCGCCGTAGGTTGCCAGATAGGGCGTGGGCTGGAAGGCGGCGGTCGATGCGATATTCATCACCACCCCGCCCCGCTCCTGCATCCGGGGTAACAGGCGCGCCGTTAAATCCACCACCGCACGGATGTTTAAGTCGATCATATTCAACTGCCCCGAAGCCTCAGCATCCTGCATCGGCCCGTAGGCACCAAAGCCGCTGTTATTCACCAGCAGCACCTCGCCTGGAGGTGCCTGATCAATCATTTGCGATAGCTGCCCGGCAGCCGCCGCGAGCTGCCCGGCATCACTCAAATCCACCGATAAATGCACCCCGTTTTCACCCAAAAAAGTTTCCGGTTTTGAGCGAGAAAGGTTGCAAAGGCGGACCTCTGGACTTAGCTTGATAATTGCCTTGATGATTGAGTTGCCAATTCCGGATGAACCGCCCGTTACGATGATAACGGAAAAGCGTTCAAATGTTTCTGTTGATGGAACCGGAGTTGGCATTTTTTTGTCTCAGTTGTTCGAGGAGGCAGGGTCGACCGACCCTGTTAAACCAAACCAAAAGAAAGGTAAATACATATGAAGCAACGTGATATCATCATCTCCGGTCACAATATGGAACTGACTGAGGCGATTAAAAACATTGTTCATGAAAAGGCTGAAAAGCTATTCGAGCACGAAGATCACATTATTCGAATGCGGGTGGAAGTCGACTACGATCCGCACAGTGCGTCCCATCAGGGTGAATTTATAGCGAAGGGTCAACTCGAAGTGCGGGGGAACGACCACTTCGCGAGTGCCGCTACCGACGACCTTTACAAATCGATTGACGACATGGTGTCAAAGTTGGACCGAATGCTGCGACGAAGATCGCGGCTCAAGAAGGTCAAGCGCAAGGATACCCATCCAGTCGATATCCCGGCTGAGATCCCGAAAGCGGTCTAGTCCACGGCAAGCAAGAATTCTCAAACAGCCCGGCGCAAGCCGGGCTGTTTTTTTTTGCAGAGGCATCTGTGGTGGTCGCGGTTCTTGCGTTGCCCCCGGTCTCTCCGTAACGCCCCGAACGCTCGCGGGCTTCCCTCAGGAAAGCCCCTACGTGGTTCGCAACCGAGATCGAGATCGCAATCGCAATCGCAATCGGAATCGAAATCGAAATCGAAATCGAAATCCCCGTAGGGGTGGTGCTCGCGCCACCCGCGAACCTTGCGTTGCCCCCAGTCTCTCCGTAACGCCTCGAACGCTCGCGGGCTTCCCTCAGGAAAGCCCCTACGTGCTCACAGCTCACCGTCCACCGTCCACCGTCAACTCATATTCATCGGGTCCACGTCAAGCAGGTCGATGACATCCTTATCCATTTTGAAGGCGTTCCGGAGCTGACGGATCGGGCCAATTACCTTGGAGGCACTGGGAGTAAAATACCACAGCTGAAAGCGGTATTCGTCCCGAATTTTTTCGATGGGGGCCGGGGCCGGGCCGCGGATCTCGATCCGCTCCCC
>PXBU01000459.1 GCA_003566795.1 Puniceicoccaceae bacterium
GCCCGCCGCCTGGGTGTCGCTGACCAAGTGCACCTGCTGCAGGGCCGGGACGACGTGCCCGAGTTCCTGTTCGCCGCCGATCTGCTGCTGCACGTGGCCTATCAGGAGAACACCGGCACCGCCATTGTCGAGGCCATCGCCGCGCAACTGCCGGCGCTGGTCACCGCCAATTGCGGTTATGCGGCGCACATCCAGGCGGCACAGTCCGGCCACGTCGTCCCGGAGCCGTTCGAACAGGACACGCTGAATCGGGAACTCGCGGCCATGTTGCAGACCGACGATGGCCCCTGGCGGAAGAATGCAGCCGATTACGCCGCCCGCACGGAACTCGGAAAACGTGCCGAACATGCGGTGCGGGTGATCGAAGGGCCGAAGTATGGCGAGGTGGTGTCGTGATTCGCGGCCGCGACGACTTGCAGATGGATCCCGTGTTTCGGGATGCATTGCCGCCGGGCGATCCGTTCGATGCTGTCATGCAGTTGCAGGGGGACGTGGTCCGCGCCGTGGACGGGCGCCGGACGTTCCGCTTTCAACTCGGAGACCGCTGGTATTTCGCCAAGACCCATAGCGGCATGCCCTGGCCGCGGATCCTGCGCAAACTGCTGCAGCTCCGTCTGCCGGTTCTCGGCGCCGACCGCGAATGGCAGGCCATTCATCGCCTGCGCGAACTGCACATCCCGACCACGCCGCCGGTAGCCTTCGGCTGTCGCGGCAGCCTCAACCCCGCGCGGCGTCAGTCATTCGTGGTCACCGAAGATCTGGGCGAGACCGTCACCCTGGAACAGGAATGCCTGCGCTGGCCGGACCACCCGCCGCGAAATCGCTTTCGCCTGCGGTTGATCCGCGAGGTCGCTCGGATCAGTCGCACCCTGCATGAAGCCGGCCTGCACCATCGCGATTTCTATCTGTGTCACTTCCGCCTGGATCTGAATGCTGGCGATCCCCGCAGGGACGACTCGGTGCCCCTGCGTCTGCACCTGATGGATCTGCATCGGGTTCAACAGCAGACGCGCCTGTCGCGTCGCGCCCGGGTCAAGGACATCGGCGGCCTGTATTTCTCTGCTATGGACATCGGCCTGCATGAACGCGACCTGTTCCGCTTCATGCGGCTATACCGCGGAACCTCGCTACGCAAGACCTTGCAGGACGATGCCGACCTCTGGCGCGCCGTTACCGAGCGCGCGCGGTGGCAGTACCGCAAGGAGCACGGGTAATGCAGCGCCAAAGGACACTCCCCGTAGGGTGTGTCCCGCCGAAAGCGGGACGCACGCAGTGTCTAGCCAGACGACGAAGCCCGCGTGCGTTCGCCTCCGACGAACACACCCTACGCAGCGAGACCAGCGGCAAGCTGCCGGGAACAAACGACACCACCGCAATCGTAGGGTGTGTCCCGCGAATAGCGGGACGCACGCGGAGCCAGGGCGGAACGCGGCGTCTGGCCGGTCGACGGACACCGCGTGCGTTCGCCTCCAGCGAACACACCCTATGCGGGCGCCGCGCGGCAATGGCGTCGGCATCATGCTGAACCGCCTGCTCGCCGCTCTCGGCTTCAAACCCGGAATTCCGGGCATCGAGTCCCTCGACGGCAAGCTGCGGGACGTCGCCAGACGGCTGGTGACCGGCGATGTCCCCGACGCCTGGCAGCCTCTGAGCAGCTCCGCCCAGGCCCGCGTCGCCCGGGGCAACTGGCACGGCCAGGATGTCGTGCTCAAGGTCTTCCTGCCTCGGGGTCCGCTGGAGCTGTTGAAAAGCCTGTTCCGCGGCAGCCGCGGGGTGCGCGCGGTACGGCGTGGTCGCGATCTGGAAGCGGACGGCTTCCACGCACCCCCGGTGCTGGCACATGGCTGGGACGGCACGCGGGAAATCCTGCTGATGCAGGCCGTCGCCGGCGAGAGCCTGCTGCGCCTCTGCAGTCGGCGGCTGGGCGAACCGCAACTCCCCCTGCGCCAGCGCCGCGATAGGCTCCGAGAATTCGGTCGCTTCATTGGCCGCTTGCATGAGAAACAATGGGTTCACGGCGACCTGCGGCTCGGAAACACGCTGTGGAACGCCGGCCGCCAGGCCTTCGTGCTACTGGATAATGAATCCAACCAAAGATCCGACAAGCCGGAAATGCAACGCGCCAATCTGGTCCAGCTCAACATGATCGCGCCGCAGTATCTGAGTCGCAGTGATCGCCTGCGGGTTCTCACCGGCTATGCCGCGGAACGGCGACTGGACACCCGGCAGCGCAAGGCCGTGACCCGACAGGTTGCTGCCGACACCCTGGAGCGCTGGCAGCAACGCGCCGCGCGCGGCGGTCCTCGTCCCCGGCACTGGGTGGGTTCCAGCGGATGAGCGGCGACAGACGTCGAAGCCGGGTTCCGGCAAGTCGCCTGCAACAGATCGGCGACTGGCGCTGCCGTGCCCTGGTCGATTCACCGGTCTGGGCGCTACTGGAGCACGGTCAATGGCCGCCGGATCCTGATGACCCAACGCGCATCACCACCCTGAAGCGGAATTCGAGGAACCACAGCGGACTGCTGCAACTCGCCGATGGCTCAAGCCTCTACTTCAAACGCTTCCCGCATTTCGGCCTGCGCGCTCACCTGCCCAATGCGATTCGGACCCGGCGTGGACGTGCCAACTGGCGCCTCAGCCGGCATCTGCAGCGCCACCAGGTCAGCGTCGCGCAGGCTGAAGCGCTGCTGGAAGACCGGACCGAAGACTGGTTCCTGGCCGAGGCGCTACCCGCCCGGCGATCCCTCGCCAAGCTTGCGCGCGCCGACGGAGAGTTGCTGACACC
>PXBU01000116.1 GCA_003566795.1 Puniceicoccaceae bacterium
AATACCCCCGGTTCGGGGCCAGCCACTTTTCGCAGACTTCGAGGCTGAGACCTTTGCGTGCGGCGTAGTCCTGCATCTGGTCTTTGTCGATCGGGCCGAGATGGAAGTATTTGGCCTCGGGGTGGGCGAAGTAGAGGCCGCTAACGGCGGAGCCGGGGTGCATAGCGAAGCTGGTGGTCAGGGTGGCGCCGGTCTTTTCCTCGGCGTCGAGCAGGTCCCAGATGATTTGCTTTTCCGTGTGGTCCGGCTGACTGGGGTAGCCAGCGGCGGGACGAATGCCGCGGTATTTTTCTTTGATTAGGGCGGCGTTGTCGAGGGTCTCTTCGGGGGCGTAGCCCCAGAGTTCCTTGCGCACGCGCTGGTGGCAGTATTCCGCGAGGGCTTCGGCGAAGCGGTCCCCGAGGGCCTTGATCAGGATCGAGTTGTAGTCGTCGTGTTTCGCCTCGTATTCTTTGGCATAGGTATCCACTCCTTCGATACAGCAGACGAAGCCGCCGCAGGCGTCGGCCCGGCCGGAGTCCTTGGGGGCGACGAAGTCGGCGAGGGCGTAGTAGGTATCGCTGCCGGACTTTTCTTTTTGCTGGCGCAGGGTGTGAATCGTGCCGCGGCGGGAGCCGTCCGGGTTGTAGAGTTCGATGTCGTCGCCGACGGCGTTGGCGGGAAAGAGGCCGACCACGCTACGGGCGCGGAATTTCTTCTCGCCGATGATGGCAGTGAGCAGCTGCTGGGCGTCCTCAAACAGGCTACGGGCCTGTTCGCCGTATTTCTCACTGTCGAGGATTTTTGGATACACGCCTTTCAGCTCCCAGGTATGGAAGAAGGGGGACCAGTCGATGTAATCTTGCAGGACTGCGAGATCGACGTGATCGTCGACGGTCAGGCCGGGCTGGTTGGGGGCTTTAAGTTGGGCCTCGTTCCAATCGAAGTCCGGTCGCTTGGCGCGAACCTCCGCCAGTGGGAGCAGGGTGGTGTCGCTCTGGCCGGCGGCGTGGCGCTCGCGGCGTTTTTTGTGCTCGGCTTCGAGTGCGGTGACGTAAGCTGCGCGCTTGTCGGGGTTGAGCAATTGGTTGCAGATGCCGGTGACAAGGGAGGCGTCGCCCACCCGCACGACCGGATGGTCGTAGTGCGGGGCGATCTTGATCGCGGTATGGGCCGCGCTGGTGGTGGCACCCCCGATCAGGAGCGGCTGGGTGAAGCCCTGCTTCTTCATCTCCTGGGCGTTGAAGATCATTTCGTCCAGCGAGGGAGTGATCAGGCCGGAGAGGCCGATGATATCGGCACCCCAGGACGTGGCCTCGGCCAGTATCTTGTCGCAGCTGACCATGACTCCGAGGTCTTTGACTTCGTAGTTGTTACAGGCCAGCACCACGCCGACGATGTTTTTGCCGATGTCGTGGACGTCGCCTTTGACGGTAGCGATCAGGAACTTGCCCTGGGCGCGAGTGTTGGGGTTGTTTTTCTTCTCCTCCTCCATGAAGGGAGTCAGGTAAGCCACGGCGCGCTTCATGACACGGGCGCTTTTGACCACTTGGGGCAGGAACATCTTACCCGCCCCGAAGAGGTCGCCCACGATCTTCATGCCGTCCATCAGCGGGCCCTCGATCACTTCGAGCGGGCGCTGTAACTTCTGCCGGGCCTCCTCGGTGTCGGCCTCGACGTAATCGACGATACCTTTTACCAGGGCGTGGGCCAGGCGTTCTTCCACTGTGCCCTCGCGCCAAGCTAGCTTAGCGGAGTCGTCATTCTGCTTGTCGGTGGCGACGACGGTTTCTGCAAATGTAATGAGCGCCTCGGTTGCTTCGGGGTGGCGGTTGAGCAGAACGTCTTCGACTTTCTTCAGCAGCTCCGGTTCGATCTCCTGATAGACTTCGAGCATGCCGGCATTGACAATGCCCATGTCCAATCCGGCTTGAATCGCATGGTAAAGAAAGGCTGAGTGCATAGCCTCGCGGACGGGATTGTTGCCGCGGAAGGAGAAAGAGATGTTACTGACCCCTCCGCTGGTGCGGCAGCCGGGGCAGACCTTTTTGATCTCGCGGACCGCTTCGATGAAATCGACCGCGTAGTTATCGTGCTCGGCCATGCCGGTGGCCACGGTCAAAATATTGGGGTCGAAAATAATGTCGCGCGGGTCGAAGTCGAGCCGCTCCACCAGCAGATCGTAAGCGCGTTTGCAGATGCGCACCTTGTCTTCTTTGGTGGCGGCCTGGCCCTTTTCATCAAAGGCCATGATGACCACAGCCGCGCCATAGCGCTGGCAGAGTCGGGCCTGTTCGAGAAATGTTGCCTCGCCCTCCTTGAGGCTGATTGAGTTGACGATGCACTTACCCTGCACGCATTTGAGGCCCGCTTCGATGACGGACCACTTGGAGCTGTCGATCATGATCGGGACGCGGGCGATGGCGGGCTCGGCTGCGATCAGATTCATGAACTTGGTCATGCAGGCCTCGGAGTCGAGCAGGCCCTCGTCAAAGTTGACGTCGATGATGTTGGCTCCGTTCTCCACCTGCTGCTCGGCGATGGCAATCGCGCCGTCCCAGTCGTCGTTTTTGATCAACTTTTTGAAGCGGGGAGAGCCGGTCACGTTGGTGCGCTCGCCGACCATGATGAAGCTGTGCTCGTCGGCGATGTTGTAAGCTTCGAGTCCGCTCAGGCGGGTCTCAGGGGGATGGCTGGGGATCTGGCGCGGCGAGTATTGGCTGACTTCCTCGACCACTTGGCGGATGTGATCGGGGGTGGTGCCGCAGCAGCCGCCGACGAGGTTGACCAGCCCGTCCGCCGCGAAGCCTCCCACGGCGCTGCCAGTGTGCTCCGGGGTTTCGTCGTAGCCCGTTTCAGAGAGTGGGTTGGGCAGTCCGGCGTTGGGATAGACGTGGACATAGCATTCCGCCACGCGGGAAAGCTCCTGTAGAAAGGGGCGCATGAGGTCGGCACCGAGCGCGCAGTTGAGCCCCACACAGAGCGGTTTGGCGTGGCGGATCGAGTTCCAGCAGGCTTCCACTGTCTGGCCAGAGAGCGTGCGGCCCGACTGGTCTGTGATGGTGACCGAGACGATCACCGGGATGCGCGCCGGCAGAGTGTCCTGAAAATCGCTGATGGCGTGCAGGCAGGCTTTCAGATTGAGCGTATCGAAAACGGTCTCCGGGAGCAGCAGGTCGACACCGCCCTCGACCAGTGCTTCGGTCTGCTGGTAGTAAGCTTGATAGAGTTCGTCGTAGCTGGTGGCGCGGTATTCCGGACGGTTGACATCCGGGGACATCGAGGCGGTCCGATTGGTCGGTCCGAGGGCACCAGCGACGAAAGTGGGGCGTTGCTCGCGGTCCGCGACCTCATCCGCGACCTTGCGGGCCACTCGGGCGGACTCGATGTTGATCTCGCGGACGCGGTCTTGCAGGCCGTAGTCGGCTTGAGCGATGAAGGTGCCGGAAAAGGTGTTGGTCTCGACGATGTCCGCACCCGCTTCCAAAAAGTCGCGGTGGATCTGCTCAATAATGTCTGGCCGAGTAATGCTGAGCAGGTCATTGTTACCCTTGAGGTCGCCCGCAGCAACCGCCAGCGAAGCATTGCGAAAGTCGGCCTCCTCCAGCTTATGCTGCTGGATCATGGTGCCCATCGCACCGTCGAGAAAGAGGATGCGCTCGGCGAAGAGATCAACGAGTTGCTGACCTTTAGCGGTATAGGGCTTGTTCTGATGTGGTAAATTCATGTTTGTATCAACGCATCATTATATCTTGATATGATAAAATCAAGATAGAATTACGACTTGTTGGAGCACAGCACCTCGCAATTTTATGCCGTCCGGTCATCGGAGTGAATGAGCAGATTTTTGCCTTTTGGATAGGCGCGGCGAAAGGCATCCAAATTCCGGGTTTCAAAGTTGGTGCGTGACCATTTACATTCGGTCTCAGGCAGAGTCGGCCTCGCGGCATCGCCTGATACTCGCCTCAGGCTCAAAAAAGTACCATCTGCTCATCTTCCAGCGGTGCCGTCGCCTGGATCAAGCAACTGTCATTATTGTGCACGCTGTTCACGCGCCGCGATACCGTGTGCTTCTCCAACGGCACCTCGTGGGCGAGCTGGTGGGTTTCGCGTTTGTTCAGCTGGTTTTGTAGCCAGGCATCGCGGACGTCCGGCGGCAGAATGACTGGCATGCGGGAGTGCACCGGCTGGACGGCTTCGTTGGCGGCAGTGGTCAATAGGAGGCAAGTGGCTGGCTCGCCCTCCCGCGTGGAGGGATACCATAGCCCCGCCATCAAGCAAAATTCGCGGTCGGTCGGGTAAATGTAGTAGGGCTGTTTTGTGACGCCGTCGGCATACCATTCGTAGAAGCCGTTGGCGGGGACCAGGCAGCGGTGTTGCTCCCAACTCTCCCGGAAGCGGGGTGCGGTGTCGACCGTTTCCAAGCGTGCATTGATGTGGAAATTCTGGGGCGTCTTCAGCCCCCAGTGCATGAGGGTCGCCTGTGGCCTCTCCCCCACAGGCTGGGCAATACTGAGTACTGTCCGCCCCGGGCCAATGTTGTAGTCCGGCTCAAGCGCCGCAGGCAGCGCAAGGGCGATCGCCTCGGCCAGCTGGTGTTGGTTGGAATGTAGGGTGAATCGTCCGCACATGGTTGTAAAAGTCTTCAATAAACCCAGCCTGCCATTGCAAAGTAGAGTGGGATGCCGAAGACGAGGTTAAAGGGAAAGGTGATACCGAGTGAGGTAGTGACGTAATAGCCGGGGTTGGCCTCCGGCAGCGAAGCACGCACGGCGGCAGGTGCGGCGATATACGAGGCACTGGAGCAGATCACGGCAAAGACGGTCGCCCCACCGAGACTCAGGCCGATGGACTTGGCCAGCAGGATACCCAGGGCACCTTGCAGGATGGGGGCGATGAGCGCAAAAGCGACCAGCTTCCAGCCTGCTTGCCGGGCATCGCGAAGTTTCTCCCCGGCGATCAGCCCCATTTCCAGTAGAAACAGCATCAGCACTCCGTAGAAGGGGGTGACCAGGAAGGGCTTGACCAACTCGCGGCTATCATCGCCAGCGACGGCTCCGGCAAAGAGCCCCGCGAACAGCAGCACGAAACTTTTACCGGAAAAGACCTCGTGGATGGAGGCCCCAAGCGACATGCGCGCTTTACTCTTGAATTTCTGAGCGATGAAGAGCGCCACAAAAATCGCCGGGATTTCCATTGCCGCCATAACCGCAGGCATGAAGCCCTCGTAGGCGACAGCTTGCCGGTCAAGGAAAGCCAGCGAGGCCATAAAAGTCACGGCGGAGACCGAGCCATAGTGGGCCGCCAATGCCGCCGCGTTGGCAATGTTCATCTTCAGGAAGAAGCGCGTCCCAAAAAAGACAGCGACCGGGATCACGGTGCCCGCCACCAGCGTCACCAGCAGGGGCAGGGTGAGCTGGGCGATGCCATACTCCGCCATGGCGGAGCCCCCTTTAAAGCCAATCGCCAAGAGCAGATAAATCGTCAGCGCCTGGTAAACCTGGTCGGGAAACTTGAGGTCACTGCGCACCCAAACCGCAACCAGACCAGCGCCGAAAGCCACCACCGGCGGAGAGAGCAGGTTCGAAGTAATCAGTGATAGAGAATCCATGCTGTGGGTGCTTGCTGGGCTGGGTTTTTCGATTGGTAGCGAAATAGGCAAATAGAACGGCTGCGCGCTAGGCAAGTATAATATAAAATTTATTTCGCGAAATACATTTCGTGATTTACTTTATGCAAAAGAGTTTTAGCTTTTTACTATGCCACAGCAAAACACGCCTCAATGGAATTTTTTCACCAACCACGCGCATGTGCTCATCTGTCTTGCGCGGAACGGGCAGCAGCCGCTGCGGGAGGTGGCATTGGCTGTGGGTATCACCGAGCGTGCGGTGCAGCGTATCGTGGCGGAATTAGAGGAGGCCGGCTATCTTGAACGGGAGCGCGTCGGGCGTCAGAATTGCTATGTGATCCATACCCAGGGGCGTTTGCGGCACCCGCTGGAATCGCACCGCACCATCGGCAATCTGCTCGATTTTATCGTGCCAGTGTCGAATTCCCGCATCGATGTCGGGGGCCATGGGTCCGAAATTTAGCGGAATCTCTAAAAAAAGATATCATCTTATCCTGATATCTTGATGTAAGTCTTGCAAAGTGGGCTACGATGCTTTTACTGCGTGGTCTTTTATGAGCAAAAACTTCATCTTTTCTTCTGAGTCGGTTGGCGAAGGTCATCCGGACAAGGTGGCCGATTACATCTCGGACAGCATTCTGGATGCCTGCTTGGAGCAGGACCCGCACAGCCGCGTCGCCTGCGAGACGCTGGTTAAAAGTAATTGCGTGTTTTTGGCGGGCGAGATCTCGACGAATGCCGAGTTAAATTACGAAGCCATCGTCAGGCAGGCCATTCGCGAGATCGGCTACGTGCATGATGACGATGTCTTTCATGCGGATAAGGTGTTTATCTCGAATATTTTGACCGCGCAGTCCTCGGACATTGCCCAGGGCGTCGATGCCGCCGCAGCGGAAGGCAAAGATACGGCCGAGCAGGGAGCTGGCGACCAGGGTATTATGTTCGGCTACGCATGCCAGCAAACTACTGAGCTGATGCCTGCCCCCGTTATGTACGCTCACCTGTTGCTGCGTGAGATGGCCCGCCAGCGCAAAGAGGTCAAGGTGCCATGGTTGCGGCCCGACGTGAAGAGCCAGGTGGCCCTGGAGTATGTCGATAACCAGCCGGTCGGGATAAAAAACATTGTCATCTCCACGCAGCACGCCGAGGGGATCAAGCACGCAGAGATTCGCGAGTTCTGTATCGAGGAAATCATTCGCAAGGTGCTCCCAGCGAGCATGCTCAAAGACGATACGGAATTCCTGGTCAATCCGACCGGCAAATTTGTGATCGGCGGTCCGCAGGGAGATGCGGGTCTCACCGGGCGCAAAATCATCGTCGATACCTACGGCGGGTGGGCCCGCCACGGTGGTGGTGCCTTCTCGGGTAAGGACCCTTCGAAGGTGGATCGCTCAGCCGCTTACTTTACCCGCTGGGTCGCTAAAAATATCGTGGCAGCGGGATTGGCTGAAGTGTGCGAACTCGAAGTGGCCTACGCTATTGGTTACCCCTATCCAACCAGTATTCATCTCGATACCCGCGGCACGGGCATCGCTCCCGACAGCGAGATCGCTGCTGCGGCACAGAAGGTCTTTAGCTTCAAGCCGGCGGATATTGTCAGTCAGCTGGATTTGCTGCGGCCGATCTTCCGCGAATCGACCCACTACGGGCACTTTGCCAAGGAAGGCCTCCCGTGGGAGTCGACTGACAAAGCGGCAGAACTCAAGGCGACACTCTGATTGAAACACTACAAACCATGAGCACAGACACACTGACAGAAACCACGACTGATTTTAAGGTGAAGGATATCAACCTCGCCGATTTTGGTCAGAAGGAAATCGAGATTGCCCAGCACGAGATGCCGGGTCTGATGGCGACCCGTGAGAAATACGCGGCGGAGCAACCGCTCAAAGGTGTCCGCATCATGGGTTCGCTGCACATGACAGTGCAAACGGCAGTGCTGATCGAGACCTTGCAGGTGCTCGGTGCTGACGTGCGCTGGTGCTCTTGTAATATATTTTCCACCCAGGACCATGCGGCGGCCTACGTCGCCAAAAACCTGAACGTGCCGGTCTTCGCCTGGAAGGGCGAGACGCTGGAGGAATATTGGTGGTGCACTGAGCAGGCACTCACCTGGCCCGATGGGTCCGGTCCGCAGCTTATTGTCGATGACGGGGGCGATGCCACCTTGCTCATCCATAAAGGTTATGAATTGGAAGAGGGTAGCGACTGGGTCGAAAGCGACTCGAGTAGCATGGAAGAGCAGGTAATCAAAAACCTGCTCAAGAAGATCCACACCGATAAGCCCAATCACTGGCACGACGTGGTCAAAGAGTGGAAGGGCGTCTCAGAGGAGACGACCACCGGTGTGCACCGTCTCTACGAGATGCACAACGCCGGTAAGCTGCTGGTGCCTGCCATCAACGTCAACGACTCGGTGACCAAGTCCAAGTTTGACAATCTCTACGGCTGCCGGGAGTCACTCCTCGACGGCATCAAACGCGCCACTGATGTGATGATCTCCGGCAAGGTGGGCGTTGTCTGTGGCTACGGCGATGTCGGCAAGGGCTGCGCCGCCGCGCTCAAAGGCATGGGGGCCCAAGTCGTCGTGACGGAAGTCGACCCGATCTGCGCCTTGCAGGCCGCGATGGAAGGGCACCGCGTGCTCACGCTCGAGGACACTCTTGGCTGGGGCGATATCTATGTGACCACGACAGGTAACTATGGCATCATCACCGCCGACCATATGTCCAAGATGAAGGATCAGGCGATTGTCTGTAACATCGGCCACTTCGACAACGAGATCGAGGTGGATAAGCTCAACGACATGCCGGGCGTCGATGTCGACTCGATCAAACCGGACTCGGAGGGCGCGGTCGATAAATACACCTTCCCGGCTGGTAACAGCATTTACCTGTTGGCCAAAGGCCGCCTGGTGAACCTCGGTTGCGCGACCGGCCACCCGTCCTTTGTCATGTCCAACAGCTTCACCAACCAGGCGCTGGCCCAGATCGAGTTGTGGAAGCAGGTCGAGAAATACACGCCCGGCGTCTACATCCTGCCGAAGCACATCGACGAAGAGGTCGCGAGGCTCCACCTGGAGAAGATCGGCTGCAAGCTCACCAAGCTAAGCGAGCAGCAAGCCGCCTACATCGGCGTCAAACCCGGCGGCCCCTACAAATCCGATCACTACCGCTACTAAAGGAGGGCGTAGCGAGCGGGTCTTGAGTGGGCGTAACTGCGTAAAGCCCCCTGATCCCGCGATTCGATCCGCATGAACGCTCGATCCTGGCATAAAGCCAGTCGCTACGAGATGTTTGTAGCGGAACGGCGAATGCCGTTTCGACCCGCCCGTAGCGGAACGGCGAATGCCGTTTCGATCAGCCTGGAGTAAGGGGACCGCAATCGAAACGGCTGTCGCCGATCCGCTACGATGCTTGAAAGAATTTATTGGAAGAAGCACTAGATTGCTTGAGTCCTTTCTGAGTCCTGTCTAACACACGAATATGAGATTTTTAGGTAAATGGTTCATTGGTTTTGGGGTCTTCTTGTTTGTCTGCGGTATATTGGGCTACGCCTCAAATCCCGCCGCAGCTAAAACGGCTTTGATCACGGGTTCCTTCTTTGGTGGGCTGAACGTGCTGGCAGGCTGGGGTTTTCTGCGCGGCTTTGCTGTGGTACGTTTCATCGCTGCGCCGCTGGTGCTGCTGCTTATTGCCGCTTTTAGTTGGCGCGCCTATGCGGGGTGGTCCGATGTGGCCGATGGTGAACCCAAGGTGTTTGCCGCCAGTTTGATCTCGACCATGCTGGTCGGATCGATTCTGACGCTGATTCAATTGGCGCGCCGCTGGCGTGCGCACTGAGTTACCGTTTAATCCTGGTGTTTTGCGGCGGTGTTCTGCCAGCCTAGTGGATGGCATGGATGTTTCAGGCGGCGGGTTGAGTCCGCAGTTATATTGCTATTTACAAACAGTTCTATTTCCCGCAGGGTGCGCAGGTCAAAACCCATCATTAAACATGAGTGAAATTGTTACCCTACTCGATTCTGGACTGCTGGCTGAAACCGAAGGTATTAGTCAGCAGGCCCGGGACCTTCTCGCTGACAGCCCTTATACAGAAATAGAATTTTTTGATGAGGATCGCTTCATTATTCGCCAAGGGGAAAAACCGGATGCACTTTACTTTACGCTGGACGGTGTGTTTCACGCGATCAGTCATGCGAACCCATCTGCCCCCAACCGACTGCTCGGGAAAATTCGCCCGGGTGAATTCATCGGCGAGGTTTCTTTGGTCGACCCGAGTGCCACAGCCAGCGCCTCGATTCGTGCCATCAAGGGTGCCATTGCCCTGCGCATAAAGCAGGCATCGTTCGCGGCCTTTCGCGAGGAACATCCGCGCGAGGCCAGCGAATTCTTGCTGGCGGTGGCCCGTCAGTTGGGCCGACGCTTGCGCGAAGCCAACGAACGTGTTCTTTAAGTAATTATGAACACACCCAGTATCCTCTCGCTTGTTGTCGCATCCATTTGTGCGCTTGGCTTGTCCGCGTGCTCCGAAGAAGACTCTGAGCCCGTGACATGGCGTGTGCTGGAAACGGGTGCCTACTCCAATATCGAAGATGCCACCCGCAAAGTAATTCAGTCCGAATCCGAATGGCACGATTGGTGGCAGCGGCATAATACCGCGATGGAGGTGATTGATGGGGAAGAGCAGATACCAGCACCACCGGAGGTCGATTTCTCCCAAGAAACCATTCTCATCGCCACCTTGGGTATGCGGTCAAGCGGTGGTTACTCCATTGAATTTGCTGATATCCAGCGCAGTGCAGACAGGGTGGTTGCTGTCGTGAAAATGAGTTCACCCGGGCCGGACGATATGGTCACCATGGCGCTGACCGCACCCTACTCAATCGTAGCCATCCCCAAGCATGAAGGCGCGGTGGAGTTCCGCGACTAAGCTTGGCGCCGGGAGGGCGGGACACTAGGATAGTGCTCCCCCCCTAAATGCAGAACCCCTCCGAATTCAGCTGTAGGCAGCTTCTGGACGAGTCCCATAGTGGCCTTAATGGTTTACCGTGAGCTGTTTTCGGGAAATTAAGTCTATATGTTCGCAAAGCTTCCAATTGACCTTCCTTTTTAGGCTACAGCTTTAAATAATAAGCCTGGCAAAATATTTTGTGAGCCCCTGGGAGAAGGAGGGGGGAGTGCTCGCAGGGTGCCGACTGAGTCAAGTCAGGAGCTGGGTGATCATGCGCTCCGCCTGTCCGGCGTAGCCGCCGCCGAAGAGATTGGCGTGATTGAGCACGTGGTAGAGGTTGTAGAGTGTCTTCCGGCTTTCGTAGCCCGAATCGAGCGGCCACTCTTCGGCGTAGGCCTGGTAGAATTCGTGGGGGAAGCCGCCGAAGAATTCGCTGAAGGCGAGATCCGTCTCGCGGTCGCCGTAGTAAGTGGCCGGATCGTAGATAACCGGGCACCCGTCGTCGAGAAAGCTGGCGTTACCTGACCAAAGGTCGCCGTGAAGGAGTGCGGGTGTGGGAGAGTGCCCGGCCAGCAGTTCTTCGATGGCATCCAGCAGTTCGTCCGCCCGTTTGAAGTGGTAGCCGTTCCGGCGCGCCCGTTCCAACTGTGGACGCAGGCGTTGCTCGCGAAAAAAAGCGGCCCAGTCCGCCGCCCACTGATTATGCTGCGGCGTCGAGCCGATGTGGTTGTCGTGGTGCCAGCCGAACTGCTCGTGACTGTTGCGATGCAGGCGGGCAAGTTGGCACCCCATGGTTTGCCAGCTGCCGGCTTTGGGCGAGCCGAAGCGGAGCGCCTCCAGAATCAAGTAGCTTTGCCCGGCGGCCAGTCCGCAGCTAATGGGCTCGGGGACGCGGAGGGCACTCGCCGCGGCGAGTGCCCGCAGGGCGGCGGCTTCCGCCTCAAACATGTCCAACCGGTCGGCGGCGTTGAGCTTCACGAAGTAGCTGGTCCGGCGCCCGCTGAGGATGAAGGCATCGTTGATGCAGCCGCCGCCCTGCACCTGGCGACCTTCGATTCTGAACTCACGGTGGGTGGCTTCGCTGATGGCTAGCTCCAGTGCTTGTTTTAGCTTATCATGCATAGTGATAGAGCCGGGTGTCGATGGGCAGTGTTTCGGGTGGGCCGATCCGGCACTTGGTGAAGTCCGGGTGCGCGGGGTTGAGCAGGTAGTTGCTTTCAATGGGAATGAGGGCACTCGGCACTTGGAGTACTGGCTGTTTGGCGTCGGTCGCCCAGCGGTCGCCGATTTGCCGCGTGTCCCGTAGGGACCAGGGCAGGCCGTCCCCGATTCGGTCCAGGTTGGAGTGGGGGCCCCGCTCCAACATCTCGCCCGGTATCTGGATCGGGAAGGCGACCAGCTCCGGAACTGTGCGGGACGGATCGATGTGCACCAGAATTTCCAGCAGGGCCAGTGCCAGCGTGCTGCTGGCGTAGACAACGCGCTGCCCCCGGCTATTCCAGCGCCCGCCGAAGCGGAAGGCACCCTCGCCGTCGAAGGCCGTTTCCGCGCGGTTACGCTTGACCAACCGCCAGACCTGTAGCGGTGGACTAGACATAGACGCCGTGTTCGAGGCGCCCGATCAGATCCTCCACCTCACGGGCTCCCATCTCGGTTTCGGCAAAATCCAGCGGGCTGCGGCCCCCCAGCCCACGGGCGGGGCGGGCCAGCCAATCCCGCGCCGTCGCCTGCTCGCCGAAGTAGTCGACCGCCATCCAGTAGAGGCGGGCATAGCGCA
>PXBU01000369.1 GCA_003566795.1 Puniceicoccaceae bacterium
CTGCTGATCGTCGCATCCTTCGACGGGGGGAATCGTCCGCCGACCGGTTCGAATTGCCGATCCCATGCTTCCCGCACACGTTTACGACGGCATTCTATCCCTGAAAAGACAATTCCGTCAAGTCCATTATCCATGTCCCTGCAATTCAGACAGTGGGGAGTGCCAAGCACCGCACCGGCGCGTGGGAGGCGTCTCGCAACGGCGCTTCGCGTACCAACAGCCGCTTCGCGCACCGGTTTTCCCTGCGTGAGTCCGCGATTGGCCGCAAGCGGGCAAAGCCTGCCGGTTGTTCAGGCGTCATCCGTATAGCTGGGTGATCGGGGAACGGCATCTATGGGGAGCTATCCGTGGCAGCCGACACACGAGATTTTGATCGCTTGCGCATGATCAACTCGCGGAGCTTTTCTCGCGCGGATTCGGGGACGGCCAGAACCATGTCGGTATAGTCGAGCTTGTCGAACACCGCATAGTAATGGTCTGTATAGACGATAACCGCATCAGAGGTCGGGACCAGTTCCTCCAGCATGCGGCTCTTGCTTGCCTTATTGAGCGCTTTGCGTCCCTGCCGGAGGATCTGCTGCTGTAGCAACGAATAGGTCAACGCGGTGAAGACGATCTGATTGACCACCAACGCGAAGGACGGCGAGGTGAACTCGGCCAGGTCCCAGAAGCACTTCAAATGGCGATGACGTTCTTCGATGCCGACACGCAGATGGTAACGCCCGGCTGCAGGCCCGGCCTTCGACTCGTCTCGTGCCGTCGAAAGGATGCCCCACGCCTCATCCATGGCCTCATCCTTGCTGTCCCGGCAGACTACCAGATCCAGCGGCACCGAGCAGCTTGACCATGTCGTCAGATCCTTGATGCGCGTCAACATAAGCTGCTCTTGTTCTTTGACCGGAGGCCGCTCGCCGGTGGCGCGTTGCTCGTCGAGCTTGTGCTGCCGGGCCGCCTCACGCTTTTCAATGTGTTCCGGCCTGGGCGCATCGGCATAGTGCCGCGTGAAGGGCACGGGCGGATCACTCTGCTCGCGTGTATAGCGCTCCCACTGGACCTCCGGCAGGTTGGCCAGCCCCATCGCGTCCTCGAAAACGTTCATGTTGCGCTTCACCCCGATGGTCACATCCATGCCGTATTCGCTTTTCACCTTGGCGATCGCTTCCCCATCGAGGAACCCCCGATCCAGGATCAGATCCTTCATCACGCCCTTGCCCATCACGGAGACGAACTCATCGACCATCTTCCACAGCACAGGACACTCATGGACGTTGCCCGGCACGATCCGCAGTCCCGCATACAGAAAGAAATCCCCCTTTGCATCGGTATGGAGCAGGCTGATCATTTTATAGCAGCGCCGCCATTGACACTTCTTCAACTGTGCGGCGCTCATCTGTTGCTCTTGTTTCTTGCCGACGGGATGGTTGTGCTCGTCAAAGAGCATCTTGACGCTGCCCTCGTAGTTTTCGTTGTCCGGCACGAAGATATAGGAGCCGTCAGCGATGAAGATGCCGGCTTTGTCGAAGTAACGGTGTCTGCGGAATATCTGCTGCACTGGACCATTGAACCACGACATCAACTGATCCGCCGGCGTGTCTTTGGCGATCTTGCGCAGAAAGTCCGGGTCACAGGGCGTCTGTCGCGGATAAGCGTTCTTGGCATTGAACCCCGGGCATTCGATGCGAAACTCTCCCGTTTTCCGGTCGATCTGCTTGGTGCCCAGCTTCGGACCGAAAGCGGCCAGCAGTCCGCCCGTACTCACCACCCAGGGAAAGCCCTGAAACGCGTGGTTCCCGTGCAGACGCATGGCCATGTTCGCCGCGATGTAGAACCAGGCAGGCACCTCTTCCTTGCGCCGTGGCCACGGGCAGGTCTCAGCCAGGCGCTCCAAAAGCAAGGTGGACGCCACGTAGCGGAAGAAGTCCCGTTGGGCGACCTCTTGGACCACATCGATATAGTCGAAATGGCCGTTGTGGAACTTCTCGATCACATAGGGTCGGTTTTGCTCGTAGACCAAGATCGGCGGCATGGGCGGCTCCTTTCTATAAAGGCGGGGGCACGGTGCGCTCCCGCTCCAACTCATCGACCAGCTTGATGATTTCGACAAAGAGTTTGACCAGACGTGCGCGGGTGCGCCGGAACCGGCGGTAGCGCTCGGTCATCTGCTCCCAGGCCATCCGCTTGCCTTTGGGCACCACCCGCAAACGTTTTTTGCCCCTCTCAGGCACCGAGAGGACCCAGCTTTCGTGCAGGTGTCCTTCCTGGCAGCGGCAACTGCTCTTGCCGCACTTGCGCCGCAGGGGGTAGACGCTGCCACGAATCAGCAAGGGGCGCTGCTTCAGAACCCGCAGCAAATCGCCGACCTCTCTCTGGCTCGTCTGGAGCCGCTTTCGAAGCTGACTGCCGTCCATATCTGTACTCCTATATCTATATCCGTATACAGATTGACACAAAAAAGGACGCGCCGCAACATTTTTTTGAGGAATTCTTTTCTCCCGCCTTCCGCCGCCGGGCCGGCGGGCCCGAAAGGAGCGTCAGGCTTGGCTGGGCGGGCTATCCGATGCTGGACCTCTCACCCGCCCCTCCCCACTGTCTGAATTGCAGTTAAACGCGCTTCGAGCGCATTCAAGACGCGGGTAAAACGGCCGAGATGCAGTAAAACGACCGGCTATGACGAGTTCGGCACCGTCTGGAGGCGCACCGCACCTGCCGCGAGGGATCAGCCGTTCGCGTACATCATGACCGGTTCGGTGTCGTAATCCGGGAACGGGTCA
>PXBU01000158.1 GCA_003566795.1 Puniceicoccaceae bacterium
ATTTGTAACATAAGAGCCACATTTTTGGCACATCCGTTGATTATCTTCCGGCTGTCGTCGGTGCCATGCATCGATGACGGGGATGCTTCCATCTCCTGATTACCAAATCTTCATCTAAACCCGCTTAATTGCATCGAATACTTAATAAAATGAAAAAGAAAACGAAACTACTCTCCCTCTTGGGATTCACCACCTCGCTTTTGGCTGCACCGTTCGCCGCTCAGGCGGACGAGCACCCGGCATACGAACGCGTCTCCGGTGTTTCTGGAAATCTGAACTCCGTCGGCTCCAACACGCTGACGGTGGTGCTGCAAATGCTGGCTGAGGGCTTTCAGAACAATTACCCGAATGTGAACATTCAAATCCAGGGGGCGGGCTCCGGAACAGCTCCCGCTGCGTTGATTGATGGCACAGCGCAGATCGGGCCGATGAGCCGCATCATACGCCCGGCCGAAGTGGATGCATTCCGCGAGCGCTACGGCTATGAGCCGACTCAAGTTGCGATCGGAATCGATGCCCTGGCAGTGTTTGTGCATCGCGACAACCCGATTGAAGGATTGGGCCTGCCACAAATCGATGCGATCTTCTCCAGCACCAATCGCCTGGGCCATGATCCTATTCGGACATGGGGCAATGCCGGCCTGAGCGGTGAATGGGCCAACCAGCGTGTTTCGGTTTACGGACGCAACTCGGTCAGCGGCACCTATGGTGTCTTCCGCAATATTGCTCTGGGTGGTGGCGACTTCGATGGCAGCCGCTACCAGGAAATGCCCGGTTCCTCGGCGGTGGTGCAAGCAATCGGCGAAGACCGCAATGGCATCGGCTACTCCGGCATTGGTTACCTGACTCCAGGCACCCGCGCGATCAAAGTCGGCACGAGTGCGGACGAACTGTTTGAACCAACTGCAGAGAATGCCGCTTCGGGCGATTACCCGCTGGCTCGTTTGCTTTTCCTCTACATCAACAAAGCTCCCGGCGAGTCTTTGGATACCTTGACTGCCGAGTTCCTCCGCTACGCGCTCTCCAAGGAGGGTCAAGCGACGGTGCAACGCGCTGGCTTCTTCGCCCTACCCGCGCCATTCGCGGCTGAGCAGGCAGGAAAACTCTAGGCTAAAATTAGGACTTAAGACTTTGGATGCCGGCGCTCAAAGCGCCGGTGTCCTTTTTGTTTAATAAAAATGAAAACAAAACAAAACTTGCCCTTCATTCCGGAGCGTTTCCGCGTCTCACCAGCGACTCTTTTTGCGGATCGCTTCATGACTGGCCTGATCATGGTAGGGGGGATCGCGATCATCGTCGCGGTCTTCTTCATATTTGTTTTTATTGCTTTTAAGATCGCCCCTTTGTTTCGAGCTGCCGAAGTGTCGGAATCAAGAAAGGAGCTGCTCTCGGAGCAGCCCATCGTGGCCTTCGGCATCGACCAATGGCGTGAGGTGCCCTACTTCCTCACCGCAGACGGCGAGCTATTCTTCGTCGACCTGGAGCTGGAGTCGAAGAACCACGAGTCGCGCGGCACCTTCACGGTCGACGGCGGGCTGCCCGAGGATTTTGAGGTCGCGGATGTGCGACATGATTCGCTGCGCGACCAGTTTATGTTTTCATCGACCGATGGACGCATCGTGGTCAAACAAATCGAGTTTAGCCCGGATTTTTCCCAGGGGATCGAGCGGCGCGTGATTCGACCTACGGTGGAAAATTTGCCAGTGATTCAGCTGGGGCGGAGTGGGCACCCGATCAAGAGCCCGGTTTACGCCGCAGGCGAGCGGGTCCGCTTGTTGGCGGGCTTCCAGAATTTTGAAGGTCGGCAAGAGGTGCACCTGGCAACGTTGACGCAGCGGCGGACCCCCTTCGGCGTCGGCCCACTGGAAGTGGGCAAGCAAAAAGATATTACGAAACGTTTACGCGGCGAAGTCCGCCAGTTGCTGATCCCCGGAACTGCGGATGCGCTGTTGATTGCTTACACCAACGGTGAGGTGGATTACTTGCGGGTAGCCTCTGATGGGACAGTTGATTTCGTGCAGACATTTGTGCCTTTTGCCGATGTGCCGGGTGAGCCGGAGCTCCAAAAGATGGAGTTTGTCCAAGGGGACCAAACGATCATCTTTTTCGCTGAGAGTGGATTTCACACCGCCTGGAACTTAGCTTTTCTGGAGACGGAGGAATTCAGTGGTCGACGGTATATTCAGAGCAAAGAATTCGAGCCGCTCAAGTCTGAGCTTACCAGCTACTCAGCCAGTCGCCGCAACAAAACCTTCCTGACCACAGCTGGCTCGCAGGCGCGTCTTACCTTGATGACCACGATGGTGGACCGGTGGCGGGCCGACCTTGATTTCGAACCAGTCCACGCGCTGATCGCGCCGCGCTACGATGCGCTGCTTTTTCTGGATGCGGCCAATTACCTCCACACGCTGGAGCTGGACGACGAACACCCGATTGCGGGGATGACTGCCTACTTTGCGAAGATCCAATACGAAGGCCGCCCCGGACGGATCACGGATTGGCAGTCAGATGGTGACGCTGATTTTGAGCGCAAGCTATCAATGATCCCGCTGATGATCGGGACGCTCAAAGGCACCATCTATGCGATGTTTATCGCCGTGCCGGTCGCCTTGCTCTCGGCTGTCTACGTTTCGCAATTTTTGCGCCCCGGACTGAAAAAAGTGGTGAAGCCGACGATGGAGATCATGGCTTCGATGCCTTCTGTCATTCTGGGATTTTTCGCCGGCATGTGGCTTTCACCGCTGATCAGTAATGCGGTGCCCTCGGTGATG
>PXBU01000400.1 GCA_003566795.1 Puniceicoccaceae bacterium
CCGCATCCGCCGCACGATGAATGCGAATGCAGTGCCCCTGCGCAGTTTATCCCGCCAGCAGGATGCGGATTTTGAACAATACGGGGTCTTTGCCGATTTTGAGCGGGCGATGGGCGCTGACGGTCGCTGGTTTGCCGGCGTGCGTCTTGATTATCATCGGGCACAGGACCTGCGCGATACGATTCGGGCCGGCATGGCACTGCAGCCCAACCCCACCGCCGGTGAAAAACGTGATGACACCCTCCCCGCTGGCTTTGTCCGCTATGAACATCGGCTCAGCGACCAACTACTGCTATCCATTGGGCTGGGACACGCGGCGCGCATGCCCGACTATTGGGAACTCTTTAATAAAGAAACCGCCAGCTCGCTGAGCGCCTTCGGCATCGAACCGGAAAAGACCACCCAGCTTGATCTGGGAATCAGTCGGGATAAGGGGCCAATCAACTACAGTCTGTCGATTTTTGCCAACCAAGTGGACGACTATATTCTGATCGAATCTCAAATTCCGAAAGGAATGCGGACAGCCACCGTCGCACGGAATATCGAGGCAACCAGCTATGGGGGCGAATTTGCCCTCAGCTACCAACTCAGCGAGGTCTGGCAATTCGATGGTTCGGTCGCCTATGCGCGGGGGCGCAACCATAGCGACAGTCGCCCCCTGGCACAGCAACCACCGCTCGAAGGACGGCTCGCGCTCACCTACAACCAGGCCAGTTGGTCGGTCGGCGGGCTGCTGCGGCTGGTTGACGCGCAGAATCGTGTCGCGGTGAATCAAGGCAATATCGTCGGGCAGGATATCGGGCCGAGTTCGGGCTTCGCCATTCTTTCGCTGAACGCCGGCTGGCAATTCAACCAACGGCACCGACTGACTGCCGGCATCGACAATCTATTCGACAAAAGCTACGCCGAACATCTCAGCCGCACGGGCGCAAACGTCCCCGGATTTCCGTCACCGGATACTCGCGTCAACGAACCTGGACGCAACGGATGGATACAGTGGCAGTTAGATTTTTGAAGCACATGCCGGACGAATACTGTTTAGCATGAAGGCGGGATTCTGATTCATCAAAGTATTTTCTCTACTTTTCTTCTTTAGGTCTGATGAAGTCCTTAATTATGACCCCATCGGCTATCTGTGACCGATGTCTTTGTGCCGCGCTACCCCAGCTTTTGAGGTCCCTTTTAATCAACGCTCTAAAATGTGCGGAACATTGAGGTAGTAGCGCGTGCCCTTGAGCTGGCCGATTTTCACCATCAAGCCACGTTCGTCTAGCTGACTTAAGTCACGCAATGCGGTGCGGTCGCCAATGTCAGTCATTTTCTGATACTTGGTGTTGTTCATGCCGCCCTCGAAGCCGCCTCTTAGTTCATAGTCGATCAGGCGGTTGAGCACTTTAAGTTGGCGCTCATTGAGGCTAGCCGCCTGGTCGGAAACTTTTGTCCGATAGGCAGTGAGCTCGAGTATGCGCCCCGTCTCTGCCACGGCCTCTAAAAAAACCGGATACAAATTCTGCACAGTCTGCGTCAAATCAAGTGGTGCAGAGAACTGTTTGTAATAAGACTCCAAATTTTGATTAAACGAACGCGACAAGGCCAATGGCGTGCTGCGTCCCAGATCGCGACAGAGGCCCATCAGAATCAAGCTGCGCCCAATCCGTCCATTCCCATCGCAAAACGGGTGCAAGGTCTCAAAGTGAATATGCCCTTGGATCGCGTTGAGCAATGGAGTCTTGGAACTGCACGCATTATACCATTCGATAAACTCCGTCATTTTATCGTGCACCTGAGTTTTGCTCACACCCTCATGGATTATTGTTTGCTCGCGGTCGATCCGTGTGCCGCTGACGATCTTCATATCGCCGACATAGGCACCCATCGATTCCTCGGGAAAGCCTGAAGCTCCAAGCAAAATCGCACGGTGCATCTCGAAGAGCAGGTCGTGGCTCAACGCCTCACCTTGGTGCTTCAAGGCCATTCGCGTGAGCTGGACCGCGCCCAGTTCCTTCTCCCTCGCCGGAATAATGTTTTCGACAAATGAGCTATGCACTGACTCACGATCCAGTAAAACACCCTCGATCTCGGAGTTTGATACAATTTCCTCCGTCAGGACATCCGCGAAGCCGACATTCTGCTTTGAAATCCGTGCGTCCAACTCCGTCACTGCTTGCTTAAAGGAAGTTTCCAAAGGAGCCACGACCGCAGGATTGCTGTAAAAATGCGGAAACGCGGGATCTTGCCAAAGATAGGGTTTAGTCATGTCGGATATTCGGGCGGAATTCCCGCCTTGTCGGATATTTGCGCCATTTATCCGACATGCGGCGTGTTTTGTCAAGTGCAGGCAGCGCCCTCGATTCCGATACGAATCAAAGGCGAAGACGATACCGGGACGGCACTCGTGAAGATTTTTTATCGAAGCCGGTAGCGACTAGGCGACGAGCCGGGAAATATGAAGATTTACGGACCCCATCGGCCGCCCCGTAGGGGCTCCGCTCGTCGGATGCCCGGATCGCCGTCCAGGCGATCCCCCTTTTTTTTGGGTGTCCTGAGAATTTTCACCAAGCAGCACTGGCTTGACTACCAGCGGCCAAGAAATGGCCGCCCCGTAGGGGCTCCGCTTGTCGGATGCCCGGATCGCCGTTCAGGCGATCCCCCTGCACGTTTCAGCGTTGATGTTAAAAAATATCGAACACCAAGGACCCCATTGATCCCATTAGAAATGTTAATTTTCTACGTTTGAGCCCCTTGGTCGGTCCTTGAGCTGAGTATTA
>PXBU01000004.1 GCA_003566795.1 Puniceicoccaceae bacterium
GCCGTCGAGGCGATGGCTTTCCGGCACCCGATCACACAGCTTTCCGGCACCCGATCACACAGCTTTCCGGCACCCGATCGCACAGCCCAGCCAATAAAACAACTTGCGGTATAATGATCCCGTGCTTCTGTAGCAAGTGATGGCGACTCAGGGATTCCAGCAAACACAGAAGCAGACGCAAAGCCTCGTGCTGGCGCCGCAGCTACGCCATTCTCTGAAGATTCTGCAGGCCCCGGCGGTGGAGCTGCGCACCTCCATTCTCGCCGAGCTTCAGGCCAATCCCCTGCTGGAAGAGCTGCCGCCGGAGAGCGTCCTCTCGGTCGAGGAACAAATCGATTCCACCAACGACAGCGAACGGGATCAGGACGAGGAAATTAACTTTGATGCCGAGGACTTTTCGGTGTTGGAGCGCATGAGCGAGGACCTGCGCCAGCAGTATGCTCAGGAGAACAGCGGCCAAAGCTATACCACCGAGGATGAGGAGCGCCGTGAGCACTTCCTGAACTCACTCACTGAGAGCGTCTCGCTGCAGCAACACCTCCTGCAGCAAGCCGAATTGGCAGATACTGGCGATGCCGAGCGCGAGGCCATCTTTTACCTGATCGGATCACTGGACGATAGTGGCTACCTTACCGACACGGTATCCAATATCGCCCTCACCTCGCGCATCCCCTACACCACCGTTCAAAAAGCGCTGGAGACACTCCAGAGTTTTGACCCTCCCGGCATCGGCACCAAGGACCTTCAGGACTGTCTCGTCACCCAGCTGGTGCTGCGGGACCGTGGGGACTCACTTGCGGCCAAAATTTTGCGCAATCACTTTCAGCTGCTGGTCCGTAGGCGCGTGCCCGACATCAAGCGCAAAACAGGTGCCAGCACCGAAGAGATCGAGAAAGCGATCGGCGAAATTGGCTCATTGGAGCCTGCTCCGGGTCGGCGCTTTTCCGCAGATTCCAACACAGTCATTGAGCCGGACGTCACGATTTATAAAGACGAGTATGACAATTGGCAGATCATCCTCAACAACGACTACATCCCCCGGCTCCGCATAAATGGAGTCTATAAAGACTTGCTGGCCAAGGGCAGCTTGAACAAGCAGGAAAAAAACTTCCTACTGGAACACATCCGCTCCGGTAAGTTTTTGATCAATTCCATCGAGCAAAGGCAGCAGACAATTGAGCACATCTCGCGGGAGATCCTCGACGTGCAGCGCGACTTTTTTGAAGCAGGCGTCTCCAAACTTCGCCCACTGACGATGAATGCGATTGCCGAGCGGGTCGGGGTGCACGAGACCACTGTTTCCCGCGCCATCGCCAACAAATACATCCGCACCCCGCACGGCGTCTTCCCCTTCAAATATTTCTTCACCCCCGGCTTCACTGCCGCCAATGGCGAATCCGTATCCAACAAGACCATCAAAGATCATATCGCGCAGATCATCGCCAACGAGAATCCAGCCAAGCCCCATTCGGATCAAAGCATCGTCAACCAACTCCAGGGGAAGAATATAAAAATCGCCCGCCGCACTGTCGCCAAATACCGCGAAGAGCTGGGCATCCTCCCCACCAACCTCCGCCGCCGCTACGAGTGATCGGCTGCTGAGAAGGTCACATCTCGTAGGGGTGGTGCTCGCGCCACCCGCGAGCGTTGTGAGGCATCGCGGCATATCCGTAGCCCCGCGAGCGTTCGCGGGCTTCCCCGGGATAGCCCCTACGTGGTTCGAAGTAGCAATCGCAATCGGGATCGGGATCGAAATCCCCGTAGGGGTGGTGCTCGCGCCACCCGCGAACCTTGCGTTGCCCCCGGTCTTTCCGCAACGCCTCGAACATTCGCGGGCTTCCCCAGGAAAGCCCCTACGCTTCAGGCTCCTGCTTCAAACGACCTCCAGAATTTCACTCCCCACTGCATCGGCCAACAAGCGCCCTTTCGGACTCAGCAGCAGCCGACCCTCAGCTTGCAGCAGAATCTCCTCCGCCAGCAGCCGCCGGATAAGCCCCTCCAACTGGCTCAGCTCCCCCGCCGCCGGATACCTCTGCCGCAGGGCCGTGAAGTCCACGCCCTCGTTCATACGCAGGCCGAAGACCAGACTGTCCGCCAGCAAGATACGATCATCCAGCGCGACCCGCTCCTGCCTGGGCGGCATTCCCGAAGACATGCCCCGCATCCATTCATCTAAATTACTGGGCCGCTGGTAGCGCTCACCCGCGTATTGACTCGCCGCCGAGGGGCCGCAGCCGATCCATTCGTGCATGCGCCATGTATTCAGATTATGGACACATTCCATACCGGGCCGGGCGAAGTTTGAAATCTCGTATTGCGCGAAGCCCAGCTCTTCCAGTAGCTGCCAACCCGCCTCATAAAAGGCCACCTCCCGCGCCTCATCGATGTGCACCTTGCCCTGCGCCAATTTCACGTAGAGCGCGGTGTCTTCCTCGAAGGTGAGGCAGTAGGTCGATAGGTGGCTCGGCCCGAGCCGCGCCGCCTCCCTTATGTCCGCCTGCCATTGTACCAATGATTGCCCCGGTATGGCAAAAATCAGGTCCAGATTCGTTGCCGCAAAACCCGCCTGCTCGATCGCCTCCCAGGCGCGGTAGATTTGCTTCGGGTTATGCAGCCGCCCCAGCGACGCCAGCAGTGCCGCGTCAAAACTTTGCACCCCCATCGAAATCCGGGTCACCCCCAGATCCTTCAGCACCGCCAGCTTGTCCGGCTTCACCGTGGAGGGTGCCATTTCCACCGTCCACTCCTGCGGTAGCTGGA
>PXBU01000020.1 GCA_003566795.1 Puniceicoccaceae bacterium
CCATAGGAAAGCCCCTACGGTGTGGGTCTCTTTCGGACGTGTCGGATCGCGGGGTAAACCCGCTCGCTACGGTAGTTATCATCCCTGTTTCATGCGGGCGTTGATTTCCAGCTTATTGCTTAGCTTGACGCTGCTGGGGATTTTCCAGGGGGCCAGCTTGCCCCGGCAGTGCTGGCGGATGGCGCGCTTCCAGCTGCGCAGGTCTTGCTGGGAGGCGCTGATGATTTCGCAGGCCACGCGCTGGCCGGCGATGGGGTCGGGCTCGCCGTAAACGCGGCAGGCGTCGACTCCGTCCAGATCCTGGAGGACGGCTTCGACCTCGGCGGGGTGCACTTTTTGCCCGCCGACGTTGATGGTGGCGCTCTGGCGGCCGATGATGCGCAGGCTGCCGGCCGGGCCTTCTTCGACCAGATCGCCGGTGCGATACCAGCCGTCGGCTTCGAGCGAGTCGGCGGCGGCGTTTAGGTAGCCAAGGATGCGGGAGGGAGTCTTGAGCCAAAGCTGGTCGTCGATAACTTTCCACTCGGTATCCGCATCTTTGATACGGAAGAAGAGACTCTCCCTGCCACTGCTCTGGATGCGGACCGCGCCGGTTTCACTGGTGCCGAATTTTTGTTGCAGGTCGGCCTGGGGGAAGGCCTGGCTGAGGCGATGGAGCAAGGGTTGGGGCATGGCCTCTGCGCCGTAGGCGATGATCGCCAGCGAGCTGCAATCGTAGCGCTCAGCGACGCCTTGCATCAGCATCAGGTTGAGGAAGGTCGGCGAGGCGGGGAGGATCGTTACCCGGTGGGTTTCGATGGCGCGTCCGGCGGCCTCCGGGCTAAGGGCATCGGGGACGATGAGGGTCGAGCCGGCGCAGAGGCAGCGGCATGCGGCATCGAGGCCGCCGATGTGGTCGATGGGCAGCAGTTGCAATGTGCGGTCCTCGCGTGGGCTGATCCGGGCCAAGCGATTGAGCAAGGCGGACAAGTCGTGCAGCATGCCTTTGGGCTCGCCGCTGGTGCCACTGCTAAAGAGCACGAGCCCGCTGTGGGGCAACTGATCGTAGAGGGGCGAGCTGGCTGCGACCTGAAGCATGTGTTCCCGCTCGCTAGCGTGAGCTGTCGCGGGCAGGGGCAGCGCAATGTGCTGCGAGTCCGCGACAGCCAGGATTTGAGCCAGGCCTTCAACGATGCTGCCGGTCTGGATCGGCACGAGCCTCTCTGAGCCGAGTGCTGCTTTGGCGGCCTCGACCGCAGCGCAGAAATCACGGTAGCTCCATGTGCGTCCAGCTTCGATGCAGGCGGGTTTTGTATCGAAGCTTTCGAGTCTTTCCTTAAGCCAGTTCATTCAAGGTGGATTTGAGGCGATACGGGTCGTCCGGGCAAATACGTTTTTAATCGTTGTAGCGAACTTGTCTCCCGATCCCGAGTCTGTCGAGGTGGCGATAGCAAGGTCGAGCGGACAGGCAGGGCGATCATGAGAGACGGCACTATCGTGCCATCGCTACCGATCAGATTGTTTTAAAAAATCGATCCGCCACTAGCTCACGCCCCCGAGGTAGAGAACTTGTCCGGTGATGAAGTCGCTCTCGGGGCGCAGGTAAAAATCGACGGCGTTGATGACATCGCTCACCGTTCCCTTGCGGCGGATGGCCTGGCGTTGGATGAGCGCGTCCATTTTTTCGGAGGGGACGCCGCGGATCAGGTCGGTATCGATGGGGGTGGGGCCGATGGCGTTGACGGTGATGCCCAGCTCGGCAAATTCGCGGGCGAGGATGCGGGTTAGGCTCTCGACGGCGGCTTTGCTGGCGGCGTAGATGGATTCGCCCTCAAGGTCGAGCGGGTGGGCGACGGTGGTGAAGTTGACGATGCGACCAGCCTTAGCCCGCCGCATGAGTTTGGCCATTTCGCGGCAGAACAAAAAGGTGCCGAGGACGTTGGTGTTCAGAATACGGCTGACGGTCTCGCCCGGTGTGAGCAGGGCATGATTCATCGAGGCGATGCCGGCGTTGTTAAGTAGCGCATTGACGCTGCCGAACTCGCTTTTGAGTGCGCGAGCCATTTTGGTGATGGCACTCTCGTCGGCCACGTCGAGTGCGAAGTGGCGGTAGTTGGCGTGGGCGATGCTGGACTCGCCGCGACTGCAACCGGCGACTTGCCAGCCCTCGGCGAGGTAGTGCTCGGCGAGGGAGTTGCCGATACCTTTGCGGGTGCCGGTGATGACGATAGTTTTCACTGCGGCAGCCTTTCGATAATAGCCTCAGTCAGGCTCGTGACGGAGCGGAAGGGCGAACGCTTGGCACTCAGAGCGCGCTCATCCGCCAGCGTGATGGTGGCATCGAACTTCTCGGCCACGGCATCTTCGACATCGGCGACGAGGTTAACGAGAGCCATGCTGTCGAGGGGCGCATCCTCGCCGAAGAGCAGGCTGTCCTCGGTCGCATCAGTCAGGGCGGCGATCTCGAAGTCTTTGGCCAGCATGCGGACCGATTCGATTACGAGTGCTTGGATTTCCTTGGAGTCGGGCATTTTGAAACAAGTTAAAGGTTACAGGGATCGAACTACCATGAAGTCAGGCTTCCAGAAGTGCTATGAAAAAAAAGTTATATATTGGACTACTGGCTTCTGACCTGCGACCTCTGCCCTCTGTCCTCTGGCTCGGATCCAAAAAATTCCTGGCGGGTGGCTTCGCCCTCGGCGGAGATATTCTCACGGCGGAAAACGGTCAGGATGGTTAAACCGAGGATTTTAAGATCCAGCAAGCAGGAACGGTGC
>PXBU01000108.1 GCA_003566795.1 Puniceicoccaceae bacterium
CACCGGCGGAATACCAAAAAATGGTTCGAGAGCGGACCAGCAATCGCATACCGCCGCCTTGGAGGCGGGGATCCCCGCAGCTGGATGAAACGATTTTTATCATAATTTCTCTGCCGAACGTCTCCGGGTAGACACCCGGCCTGTTGTGGTGATAGTCTGAGGGTTTCTCGAAGTCTGGGGGCGTTTAACCGGGTTGTCTACCCCGGGTTGTTGGGCGGTCCGGAGATCTGTGGACACCGTTGGGACTGAAGATGTCGTTCTCGTCATATTCGTCGAATCAATTCAACAATTCCAACTGCGAAAATGATCAAAATTAGAAATCCGACGACAGATGAAATGAAATCATCTCCTTCATCAGTATGACTCAGGTGAATCTTGTTCAATGTAAGAAATCTGATTCCTTGCCTGCCAACTCTGGAACAAAAGGTATAGAAGAAAAGATCGACCACAATCCTAAGTAAGATTTCACCAACGTGACTCATGGCGGTGCATTTTCTTTTTATTTAAAGGTTCTTGCCCAACGTCAAAGTGACTCGCGTGATGGGCGCCAGCCCATCACGTTGAGTCCACTGCCTGGTTCTGCCTTCTTTTGTTCCAGAATCTTACCGCCGCCCAAATCAGGAGGCAAAAGACTGGAATGCTGATGTAGAAGTATTTGATCGCTATTATCGGGAGGGCCATCGCGAGGAACAATAAACTCCCCAGCAGGGGAGCAATAATCTCCGGATTCCTTGGCCGAAGCCATTCGCCCGGGACTAACTCGAGGCGCTCGACCGTCGCTTGAAACTGAATCTCATTGAATGGACCGAGAGGCGATTCGGTGTCTTTCGGGATCACAAAAAACCATTTAGTTTCGTGGTCAACGTTCTCGTAGGTATCGCCTTCAAATAAATCTCTCGGGGAACTTCCGGCGTTCTTCGTCAGAATATATCCTTCGAGCACTTGGTATGCGACGACCGGACCAACACGCTCGTGGTCGCCCGGATGCAATATCGAACGACCATCTTCTCTTCCGATTCCGACGTCCATGGAGTTCGAGCGAAAAACCATATATCCATCGCCGATATCCAGCTGGTAATCATTCCAGCCTTGCCCATGCATGGATATCCCACCGAGAAGAAATGTCAGGAGGAAGGCGATTAATTTCATTTTTTGCAGAACGTCGAGGACTGGCAGCCCAGTCCGTGGTGGTGATAGTCTAAAGGTTTCTCGCAGTCTCGGGGCGTTTACCTGGGTTGCCAGCTCCGGCTGGTTCGCGGTCCGATCCATCCGAGGCCGGTCGAATCCACAACCCGCGATCATTGGTGATTCCTTCCGTCCTGTAAGATTCATTCTCCAGAGCATGAGATACTTTTCGGTCCTCCAGCTTGGGGCGATCAATTTTGGGGATTGGTGATCTGGAATACTTTATTCACTCCCCGCGCGAACGTCGAAGGGAGGGACGGCGCCTATGGCGTTCGCTTACACGGCGGGGCTTCACGCCGTTCCCTCCCCTGACTGGTTAGGCTCCTGTTTGCCTTTATCTTTGGTAAGTTTTCTGTGGATCGCTATTATTGCGCCGCCAATGACGTCAACTGTTTGAAGTATAGCTAGAATGAGAATGAAAACGACGAAAGAGGCAATTATCCATGTAGTATCGAGGAACAGCGTGGCGAACAATCCGAGAAGCACCGAGAGAAGAACCAAAGGTAGAAGAATCACTGTGCAGATGATTCCTATAAACTTGAGTAAGCTCTTCAAAATTATGTGTCCTTCCGCCTAACGTAGAGGGGAGTCATGAGTGTGGAGCGCAGCGGAACACTCATTGACTCTCCCGTCTTGTTCTGTCCGGTGTATCCGCCTGTGGTCGCAACCGACTTGGGGCGATACCAAAGCCGATGAGAAAGAGAATCGCGATCGTCAATAAGATCTCGTAGAAAAAGAAATCCTCTAAAATACTTCGCCCAAGGAGTGCGGTGACGGCGAATCCGGCGATGAGCGCAAAGCCACCAAGGAATATCGCCACGGCTGATGCATACTTCAAGCGCCATAGGAACCTTCGCCGATACGATCCCTTCTCGACCACAGATCGAGGGAGAAGGATACGAAATTTGTTCGGTGCGGCAGACCTATCCGACGATGGAGCGTTCAATCCCGTAAAGGCAGACAGCTCTTCCGCCAACTTGGAAACACTCTCTACAGGTTCATCCTCGATCAGGAGAATCCTGCTGTCATCGGCGCTCCGTAGATAAAGGCTGTCCGCCTTACCGGAGCGGTAATCGCTGCGCGTTCGCTTTGTCTCGAATGAGGCACCCTCGTAAGGATAGCACTTCAGATCAATGCCCCATAACCACTTTTCATAGCGTTCCACCTCTCTACGCGAATTCGAGAAAGTGTAGCGTGTCCAATTAAACAGCACGTGGAAACCGACATAGACAAGTATGCCACCAATGACGGTGAAGACCAACCCGGTAATCAGCGTTCCTAAGGTGGCGTCAGTTTCTGAGCCAACATAGGCGAGGATCGCCAAAATTCCTCCACCGAGGAATAGCCCAAAGAAGATAATCATAAAGACCCCCACACCGATTGCGGGGCCGTTCTGAATTACGGCTCGGTCTTCTTCTTGATATATTTTCATTCTCTGACAGAACGTAAAGCACAGGCAACCGGCCTGTGACAATCGAAAATCAAATGTCCTAACGAACTGCGGCGCGCGTTAATCCGGTTGCCTGCTGCGTCTTGATCTGCCTCCGATACCGCTCGAGCGCCAG
>PXBU01000402.1 GCA_003566795.1 Puniceicoccaceae bacterium
AGCAATGCCCTGCGCAAAGCCGAGGCCTCCCTCAATCGTCTGGAATACATCCTCCACAGTGAGGACAGCGTGCCGGAATGCCCCGCGCCAGAACCGCTGATTCGCGCGAGCGGGAATATCGAGTTCAAGGACGTCTGCTTTGCCTATGACGACGAACTGGTGCTGCGGGATGTCAACGCGCGGATCAACCAGGGTGAAGCCATCGCATTGGTGGGGCCCAGCGGTGCGGGCAAATCGACCTTTGCCAACCTGGTCCCCCGCTTCTACGATGTGACGGAGGGCAGCATTCTAATCGACGGGTTGGACGTGCGCGACGTCGCCAAGAAAGATCTACGCCAACAGGTGGCATTGGTCTCCCAAGACGCCGTCCTCTTCGGCGAAAGCATCGCGGATAATATCCGGGTAGGTAAGCCCGATGCCACAGAAGAAGAGATCCGCACCGCCGCCAAGATGGCTCAAGCGCACGCATTTATCGAAGCACTTGAGCAGGGCTACGACACCCAGGTGGGAGAACGGGGATCACGCCTCTCGGGTGGGCAACGACAGCGCATATCCATCGCTCGCGCCTTCCTGAAGGATGCACCTATCATTATCCTCGACGAGCCCACTTCGGCACTCGATGCGGAAAGTGAGCATCAAATTCAAATCGCACTCGAAGAACTCTCCCGCGGGCGCACGGTCCTGATTATTGCCCATCGCTTCAGCACAATTAAGCATACCGACCGGATACTCGTCTTTGATCAGGGTAGAATTATTGCTTCGGGCTCGCATTTGGAACTTTATCGTAATAACACTCTCTACCGCAGTCTCTACGATAAACAGACTGAAACGTAACTTAAAGACTGGTTTGCCACAATGAAAACGAAATCATCTATCCTGCTGCTGATATTAGTGGGCTGTCTGCTAGCAGCCAGCGGTTGCTCCACCACCAAGACGGATGACCGGGGGGTCACGATCGAGCAAAAACGCAGCGGCGGCCTGTTTAACTCGAACCCCTTCCGCTAGACCAATCCTGGGGCCTCGGTGCTCGTGACGCGCACCCGCATGATGGCGCGTGTAAGCACGTCGAGCTCCATCTCGTGTGTACGACGCTGCGGATCATAGCACTCCAGCAAAGCCCAAAATTTACTGGAGTGGTTCATCTGGCTCAAATGTGCCAACTCGTGATAGATCACATAGTCCTGTAGCTCAGGCTTGAGCAGGACGAGCCGCCAATTCAGCGAAATGGTCCCCCTCGAAGAGCACGAACCCCAGCGGCTGGACTGGTCCCGGACACTGACCTTGCGCGGGCGGGCCCCCAGACGATCCGCCAGCTCAGTCACGCGTCGCGAGAGCGCATCCTTGGCAAGTTTGCGCACCAATTGGTCCAGCGCAAAGTCATCGACAGCCTTCGGCAGCCGTAACTCCAAGCTACCGGCGGCGGGATCCATCCGATAACAAGCCCGGCGATTGCCTGCCTCCTGAATCGAAACAGCCAAGCTCAGCCCGGCTGCCGAGAGCCGGGGCGAACGCTGCAACCACTGCCGGATACTGATCACCTGGGGTGCTTGCTCAATCTGCTGCTCCAACCATTCCCGGTTTTGGTCGATAAACTTGAGGCAACTGCTGTCGGACCGGTGCCAGGGCGACGACACCACGATTCGATTTTTCACATTCAAGCGCAGCCGCATATGGCGGGTCCCCTTACGGCGTCGAATCTCCACCGGATGCCGCTGCCCGGCCGAGCATCTGAACTCAAGTAGGCTCACGGTCCAACGAATCCACCACATTCTGCGCATATCGGCGTAGCGCACTTTCCGGATCCAGCTTATTTAGGCGGCAGGCGGCAGCGATCTCAAACAGCTTGCGCCCCAGCACTTCCTCATCCGCCAGATCCTCGGCGGTGGCCCGCACCGACGACTCATTCACAAAATCAGCAGCATCCAGCTCCAGTTTCTGGATTTGCTTGTACACATCCTGCGCAAACATCAGTGCCGGTAATTGCTTGGGCAAGTCTTTGAAATGACCTGTTTGCGCCGGGCCGCGCTTTTTTTCTGATGCCTTGATCGCATCCCACTGCTTCAGCACCGCCTCCGAGCCACCCACCTCGACCTTGTCTCCAAATACATGCGGATGCCGCCGAACCAGCTTTTGATTCACCAGCGCACACACGCCTTCAAAATCAAAATGTCCGGCTTCCTGCGCCATTTGAGCATGCATGACGACCTGCAGCAGCACATCGCCCAGCTCCTCCTCCATGTGAGGCATGTCCAGCCGGTCGATGGTTTGTAACAACTCGCAGCACTCATCCACCAGGCATTCGGCCAGGGACTGATGATCCTGTTCAATATCCCAGGGGCAACCCGTCTCGGGGTGCCGCAAGGCCGCGACCGTTTCGATTAAATCATTAATTGAAGCCATATGAAGACTGCTAGTGGAGGATCCTATAAGTTTTTTTCATCTGTGTAGAGAACTTGCGACAGCAAGGTCTATCATCGTTGTAGAGAACTTGCGACAGCAAGGTCTATCATCTGCGTAGAAAACTTGCGACAGCAAGGTCTATCGATAGCTTAGCGTTGAGCCAAAAAGACGACACTCCCCCTTCGCCGAGGCTAGTGGAGGATCAAATAAGTTTTTCATGTAGCCGAAGCCCTTCGGCTTTGGTCGAACCGCCCGGAAAGTGCGCAACCACCAAACGCGAAGGCGTTCGGCTACAAGTTTCGAAAGTCGAGGGCATGAAAAAACTTATTTGA
>PXBU01000177.1 GCA_003566795.1 Puniceicoccaceae bacterium
ATTGCTTTAAGTTTAAGATATTCTGGACTATACGCTTGCAGTCTTAATGCTCTTTGTTCTTTTGTTTCAAACATTTTTTCTAAAATTTTAAACCCTCCTAATAAAAGCAAACTTTTATTAACTCATTCAATTTCCAAAGTATATTCTTCCCGTTGCAATTTTGTTACAAATGGTCTAACATCGTCAACTCCTTCATCAATTTCTAATTCTTTTAAACGTGCAATTAATTCATCCTCTGTAGCAAATATTTCTGTAGTTGTCCAGGGGAGTCTTATTAATTTGACTCCTTTACTATTCTTTGCCACTTCATCGTAATCAATTCCGTAAAGTACATGAATTATTCCAAACACATCCTCTCCACAAAACTTAACTTTTATTAACTCATAAAAATAATATTTTATTAAATTTCTTCCTGATTTTCGTTTTCATAAATAATCTTTCCATCTTCACTGAATATATAAAATCTATTCTTACAATTAGAGCATTCCATTAAAGCTCCAATAATAATGCGAGTAACCCATTCTTTCTGCTGGCAATATGGACATATTAAATCCAAAATAATCACTCCATAAAAATAATATTTTATTGTATCGTCTGGCGGTTATGTGCAACAAGCATCTGATTCGCCTTGTGTTTCTGGTGGCTTATCTACGATATACGCTTGTTTGTTTAATAACTTTGTCCACATTTCTGCATGTGACTCACCTACAAACATTGCAATCACAGTGCCACTCCATGTTATAACCATCCATAATTTTTCTCTATTGTCCCACTGATAGCTGTATGGTTTTGTTTCCATATTTGAACTCCTTTCTATAAAGTCGCATTCTGTACTAAAACCCTAAAACCCCTCGTAATAACTTGACCATAATGCGGTCAATAGCAATGCTACTACTCCTATCAATAAATAAATAATAATATTCACAGCAATCCTCCTGTTCTCATACTGGCTGTTATGCGTCTTATTATCCAGCATCATAAATTACATTTCCATCGTGTTCTGAAACAGGCTCTACTTCCGTAAAACTTATATCTGTTTCAAATTTAGGGTTAAAATCTCCGTCTCCGTCTGCAAATAAAGCAACACGCCTGCTGCACCCAATTTTTCCTAAGTACTCCATGTATTTAAGCATGGACATGAAGTGAGGTACCCACCTCTTGTTCATCGTTACTTTTATATTGAATGTTTTTTCCACTAATAACCATCCTTTCTTAATTTGTAGTTTACCAAAAGTGTTTCATAAAATTTAATTTTTATTCTTTATTCTTATTTAATAAATCTCTTCCGCAGAAAGGGCAATAATAAATATTCGCAGATGCGGTGCCTCTTTCTTCGGCATCCATTACTAAAACCATTTTAGGATTTTCTTGATTTGTGAACATTTTTACATATGATACTCCATATCCAGATATAGATAAAAATGACTTCTGATTATTACTTTTACAATATTTACACATATTGCCTCCTCGTAAAATTAACCATTTATTTACCATCTTTAATCTTTACTTTATTTAATCTTTGATGTAAACATTTTAATGATTTGCCAATTTCAATTCCTGTTGATTGAACTCTTATTTGCACTTCTTTTTCTACCTGTTGTATAAGTTCTTGTATGTCGTTCATCTTAAAACCTCCATAAAATTACTTTTTTATCGAATTACTCAATATTTAAAACATTGGTATTTCAACATTATATAAAGCCATAGTTTTTGATGCCACTTTAATTTTAATTCTGGAATAATTTCTATATAAAAATCCTTTGGTTCGCTTCTGACAACCTCGCACCCAAGATTTATATCTACAATTCTTGATCCATTTTTAAATTCCAGTTTCATATTATAACCACCTTCTCTATAAACTGCTCTACTCACTACTGTCTATTACTCTGATGTAGTCTGTGAATTGATCTGATAAATACTTTTGTTTCAAGGTTAAATTGTTATAAGACATTTTATATGAAACCTTCCATTTCAACCCATTTAAAATGAATTCAAATGGATTTATTTGTATATTTATAAACTGCCTTAATGTAAGATAGTTTTTAATCAACCATACAAACATATATTCTCACTACTCTCTTTTTAAATCACTTTCAATATCTCCATAAATTGAATAACACATAGACCTTAGTTCAATATCATCTTTTATATTTTCGTTTATAATTTTTTTCATATCTTCCTTACTACATTTTTCATCATTCAGGCAATATAAAATTAAACCAATGCTTTGAGCCTTAGATAATTTCATAAGGTTTCCCATTACTTCAGTGAAGCGAAAGTCAAACAGTTCGTTCCATTCTTTGTTATATTCTCCCATTTTACTTTCTATAAATGTTTTTCGCTCTTTGTTTTTCTTTTTTAATTCTTTTAACAATTCTCTAGTTTTCCAATTTTCATCTTTCCTATCTGAGTAAATAAACCAAGTATCATCTTCTAATATTTCTTTAGACAATACCACTCTAACTAAGTCGCCCTCATATTCTAATGCTTTTCCATATACATCACACCATACCCAAGTATTTATTTTTTTGCTGTAGGTTAAATAAGATCCACATTTTTTGTGGCTTGTTATTATTGGTTGTTTTTCTGCCATCTGCGGAGTTATTAATTCAAATATTTTCACTATTCACCACTCCCTTGTTTTCATAAAAATGGGTTCTTCATCTGAATATCTTTGCATATCTTTTTCTCTGATCAATTTTTCATGCCCATCTTTCTCTTGAACAAAAAAAAACTCACCTAATCTAACCCACTCTAAAACTAAATTTGAATATCCACCCATATATGCATCATATCCTATATTTTGTAAATATGCCTCCATAATATCTTCTTGTTCATACTTATCCAAGTCACTACCTTTTAATTCTAACCATTTTTCTATTACTCTCTCATCCCAGGATATCCTATTGTCATTGTAAGCACTACTCCACCCTGAGCCATAATTAGGAGAGACCAAAACACCCATTTTACCATTTTTTATATATGGTTTCATGTTAAATCTCCTTTTGTTCAATAGTTTTTTTTATTGTATTCTTCTTCCATTTTTTGTAGATTTAAATCTCGAATCTCACGGATAAATACTTCACTACCACAATTATTGCAATGAGTAAGAATTTCTTCAAAAACTATCTCTATCTCTTTTATATTTTTATTTTTAATCCTTTTACTAAGACTGTATTCTTTCATATTCCTACATTGTTCACAAAAAGCTTCTTTCGGCACTTTATACAGTTCTGATCTAGAATTGGCGTGATCCAGTTCACCCACAAGCTCCTCTAATGCCCTATCAATAAAATCTCCACAAGCTTTTTGCCGAATGTCTTCACCATTGTCCATCAATGAACAAGCTTCTGCATACATCCACCCAAGTGCTAAACAGATGTCTTCTTTTTTATTATTCATTTAGTTTCCTCCTAAAATCATTATTTTACGCATCGAGCTCTTCTTCTAACTCATCAATATTGTCTTTCAAATATTTAGTCACTGCAATGTACCCTTTATCATTATTATCACTGTCAAAGCCTCTAAACTTCACTCTAGCAGGATAAACTTCGTCTATGTCACCAGATTCAGAAAGTTGCACTACAATCGCCCATCCAAATGTATGAAGGAGCATATTAATCCACCACAACATACCTGATTTTCTAAATTCTTCCCAAGTTTTTCTATCTACCAATACCCTTACCTCCTTAAAACATCTTCATTTCATTTTAAAATCTTGCAAGGGACACCAAATAGGAAAACTTCTAATATCGTCATATTTAGTATGTCCCATTTTAATCGACTCCTCGCACCAGAAATATTTTTCACAGTGATCTATACGATACAAGCATTTTGAACACTTTATTATTTCTACTACCTTGCTAAAATTTTTGATGATGCCAACTCCTTCCTGATAAAAATCGTATTTTATTTATAAAAAGTATATTCAATTTCTGGATAAAAATCATTTTGAAAATCCATATCAATATAGACTAACAACAAATCTTTTTGATGAATAAAGAAATTTTCGCCATTATTTAATGTAACCCACCCTACAATATCTCCAAGCCAGCCTCTATTAATATTAGATACAACCTCGGCAAATTTGACTGTGATCCTATCGTCCATAATCCTAAAATCTTTTACAGTCTTGACTTTTATAATGCTTCCATCATTTTTAATAAATTGAAGATCAGGAACCCAACTTTTGAAAAGTAAATGATTATCTTTATTTGTTTCCACTTTTACAATACTCCCTCCTAATCAAATCTTTCATATTTTTCAAACTCAGCCAGTCTTCCTTTCCAAAAATCTAACTCCCTGTTAAGAAGCCTATACACTTCATGATCTAATAACATATCACCTTTGTGAAATTTAATAAGCTCGTTTTCCACTTTGTCAATACAGTAAGCGTAAAACATTCTATCATTATAAAAATATGGTTTATTTGAAGCCTCAAGCATTAGTTTAATACGATCCATCTCTTCGTCTGCTAATTTTTCTATTTGTATCTGATCTATTATATTGTGTTGCACAGCTATGGTTTTACATATTTGTTTGTATATGTCTAAAATCAATTCAATTTGAGTCATATTGTCCTCCTTATAATATCGTAATTTTAATATATAGTGATGGTTATGTGTTATAATTTTTATATCCTAATGATTCTTTTTCTTGACTATCCAACCATAATTTTAATTCTTTTCGTAACTCTTTAACCTTATATTCATACTCCAATTTTTTAATTTTTTTAAAATTTTGTCTTATCTTAATTTCCAATTTATATTCTATTTCTTGTTTTTTAATTTCTAGTTTAGCCCCTTCACAATCGCAATAATGGTAATAAAAAATATCTCTACTGCCAAACTCGCTTTCTCGAACCTCATTACAAACTCCTCCACAATATAAACAATAATATCTATCAAGTTTAATATGTGCGGTATCATAATACATATTTTTCCTCCTATCTCAATAGTGCAACAGGTTTCACTCCTGCACTTCTACTCACAGCGGTATAAAGCCATTTACTCTCATCACCTTTAAAACAAAAAGATTCATCAATAATAACCATAGAATCGAATATAGTTGACCCTTGAGACTTATGCGTTGTAATTGCATACCCTTTTGTTACTATGTTTTTCATTTGCTTGGGAAACCTTTTTGGCACAGATTCTGGTTCAAAGTAAACAGCGTAGTTTTCAAACAAATCATCATCTACTCTTACTTTTAACTTATACTTATCAAAGTTTTTTCTAATATCCAACACTTTTCCCAAACTTCCATTAATAATAAAATTACTCCAGTCATTTTTTAAAAACATAACTTTTTCGCCTTTTTCTAATTCTACACTTCCAGAAATATCTAAGTTTAATTTTTTTCTTGTGGTATTAGTCCCGCATAAAAATTGAACATCTTTTCTCAACCATTCTTCTTTTAATTGATGCTTCCGCCCTACAAATAAGATATCACCATATGTTCCTTCTTTTAATAATTCTCCATTTCTAATTTGAGTTGCCGCCCAAAGAATTGGAGATTCTAATGCTTGTCTGTGTATTTGAGTGAGAATTACATCATAATATCCATAGAATTTATTTGGTGTTGAAATTGGAGGAAGTTGATACGGATCACCTACTAATAGAATTTGAATTCCATAGGAAGATAAATCATCTAATAATTCCTGTCCTACCATTGAATATTCATCTACTACTATTAATTTAATATGAGATAGTAAATCTCTTGTTTTTTTTCTAAAACCAATACAAATACCTCTATGCACAATTGGTTCATAGATTAATTTATGTATTGTTGAAGCTTGTAAGCCTTTATCTATGAGTAATTTTGCAGCCACTCCAGTAAAAGCACAAAAGTGAACTTCAGATGATTGATAATTTAATTCTTCAATTAAATAGGAAAGAGTAAATGATTTACCCGACCCTGCCGCACCTTGTAAAACAGTTATTGGGGTTTTATTTTGTATTTTTTCTTTTAATATTTTTAAAGCGTTGTGTTGTTGACTGGTTAACATTCTAAACCTCCTTTACTTTTTCTTATAATATAATTATACCACATATTTTTAAAAAAGTCAAGCAAATAGGTGCCCTAGAAATGAGCTTAAACCTGTTTACTTGACTTAATTTGAAAAATATGATATAATATATATAAGAGGGAAAACAAATGGCTTTTGCCAGTTTATATATATTAAACCGAACTAATATCATGACCAAATCTAATCAACAAGTTCTCCATGTATTTATAATAATCAGCTGAACTTGACCGCACTTTTTCTAAATCTAATATTCCCCAATCCAAAATGTAAATATCACCATCTTTCACTCCAATATTGCCGCCATTGTGAGTGAACTCATCAACACAAATTTCCATATTTGACAAGTCTATCATTAGTTTCAAAAAGTCTTTAATTTGCTCTACCGAAGAAAGATTGTTTTGAATTATATCTTCAACTGGATTATCGGAATAGTAATTAATTAATTCTTCTAGTGGAGGAATGTAGTCTGCCGAGACAATCCCATTTGAGAAAAACTTTGGGTTGGGAAAGAATCTTTTGTCTTTTATTTGAGCATAAAGCTTTCTCTCATTTTCACTTTGCTCATATCCTGTGGGGCGATAGGGGAATTTATAAATTCTTTTCCCCAACTTTAACGCCACTCTAGTGCTTCCACTTCCAATATATTTACCATTTTTTAAAATGTATTCTTTTAATTTATTCAACAACATTCCCCCAGTTTAAATTCAGTTAGTTCCACAGGTTGAAAATTATGCATTTCTACCGAAACATTCCAATAGTCACAGCTATTATCATATTGACTAGAGTTATTATGAATGTGCCCATGAATATTTAACCTTCCATGTAAAGCTTTTGTATACGGTTTGTGAGTAAATAGAACATTACCACAGCATAGTTTTTTATGAACTGAACGGAAGCCGCAATCAAGAAAAAAAGAGTTGGAATGGTTATCATGATTTCCTTTGATTAGAATTTTTTGACCATTTAGTTTGGATAGAATTTCCGTTAAAATTTCTTTATTGCCAAAGCCAAAATCCCCACAGTAAATCACAAGATCCTCATTTGACACTACGTTATTCCATTGTTGGATTGAATAATCATGCATTTCTTCTAACGTATCAAAAGGACGATATGGGTAACTATATTCAATAATATTTTTATGAAAAAAATGATGATCTGCGATGGCAAAAACTTTCATTTAATTAACCTCCTTTTTAATGAAATTCCATTTCTTCTTCTAAAGTAGGAAGGTTATATTTTTCCCTTAAGTGCTTAGAATCATCAGAAAAAAGAGTAATAGCATTATAAAGTGCTTGATAATCCTCTGATAAACTTATATAAGCTTCAATTAGTTTTTCTAAGGCTTGCTCATCACCTACAGGAAGTGAATTGCGTATTGCTTTTTTCTTTAGTTCTAATTCTTGCTTGGTTTCAAAAATTGGCATGGTTTACCTCCTATTCTCTCGTTTGTGGGAAGTCGGCTGTTATAGGAACATTTTTGGATTTTAATAGTTTCAAATCAAAAAGTAGTTGCTGGCTGTCATGTTCAGGGTAAACTGGTTGTGTGAGGGGTTCAGGTTCAATTGTAGTTAATAATTCACACCTTTTACCTTGATATAAGGGGTTATACCAAATTAAATTTGGTTTATACCCTCGTCTTTTCATTTCATCCATCACTAAAACATGGTACATATATAATCTATATTTACCATATTTAAAAGCCCAGTCTACGGTTGAATGTTTTCTACCCCACCCTAAACCTCGTAAGGCTGCACATTCTCGATGTTGTGATAATAATCTTTGTCTGTCTAAATGTGGTATTAAATTTTCATGCCAAAGTCTCATTGAATCAATCCTTTCATATTTTTCTTATACAATAATTATACCATAAATTGTATAAAAAGTCAATTAAAGGGGTTCTTGCACCGCCTCAGCCAAAAGAGTGGAATCTTGCAAAACAATATACTAAAATGGACGCTAGGCAAATTTTCAGACAACTCAACTTTTCAGCCTACAATAAAAAGCCCGCAGTGCGGACTCATTTATTTTAATAAAGTTTGAGGTGACCAATGATACCTTCAATGTCTTCGCTCGAGACCGGCCCAGCACCCAAGCAGGTTGTTGTTGGCTTGTCAAAAGTGGTTAGTCCTCGGTCAGTTATGAGGGCAGTTTTTATCCCTTTTTCTCTCAACCTTTCATTGAGTTGAAGGAGTTCTAATTCTGAATCAACTTTCAATATTACTTTGGTAAAGATTCCATGAAGCCACATATCCATTGGAGAATTTTGCAGGAAGGAGAGATTAAGACTAAACAGGTCCGCACCTTGATCTCTTTTTCTGTCCATTGTGAAGAAGTTTAAAAAAGCTCCTAAACTGGCATGAGAAACTTGAGCTGCCATTTTCCCATGTTTCATTTTTAAATCTTTTCTTACAATGATGTATTGTTTTGTGTTCATAGGCTAGTCTCTTTTAACTCTTTATTGAACTCTTTATCCCTTAGTTGATCATTCAGCTCTTCAATTCTAAAAACTACTGTCAGAAGGTGTTCCATAGGAATTTCTACACTATTTCGATATTGTCCATCTTCAAAATATGTTATCATTATGCTTCCGTTAGAGGAATAAGACACAAGAAAATCGTTTGTACCTTGTTCAATACTCTTATACCAGTCAAAATTCTTAGATATTTGCTTCATACAATTTCCTCTTTTCTTTTGGATTATTTTTCTTTTTCTAAAATCTCCATATCTTGCTCATCAAGTAGTTGAATTCTTTCCACTAATTCTGGAAGAAAACCTGTGGATAGTAGGAAGTGTTTGATTTGTTCTAAGTCATCTTCTAGCCATCCTTTTGAAATGAATTTAATTTCTTTGTGAGAGTGTTCAGTTGTGGAGCGTAGGGTGATTAGTTCGTCTTCGGGTGTTAATTTTCTCATTGGTTTAACCTCCTTTTATTTTTCTTATAATATAATTATATCATATCTTAGAAAAAAAGTCAAGCACTTGTTCAACTTTTTCCAAATAAAAACCACTCTGGAGTAATTTCCAAAGTGGTTTATTTTTAACATGGTTTGGGATGACTGAATACTGTGCAGGGCAAACGTACCCAGGTTTAGAATAAATTCATCCGCTACTAACTCTCGTTAGTTTCGCATTCAATCAGGCAAACCAGTTATATTTAATTATAAGCAGTTTAGTGTCCTTTGTTATATGTTCAGGTGTAGGTGCTACCTTAATAAAAGGACAACTCACAAATGCCTTATCACTTGGCTAATTCGCCACTGACACTGTTCGTTCAGCCTACGAATGAAGGATTCAAACCTTCGGTCTTCGTGAGTTGCCACTATGGGAGTTTTTAAAGAGTAATCCCAGCTCTAGCAAGTTTAACCACTTACGCTATGGTGGTGAGATAGTTTTTTCCTTGCCTTCTCGAAAGCATGGGAGTTTTTATTTTTGAGTGTAGTCCGCCACTCACATAGTTTAGGGACATTGCGGTCTGAGTACATTTGAAACGACTACACTAATCGCAATGTTCACCGCATTGCTTTATTTGGCAGGGGAATAGGGAGTCGAACCCTAATCGGCAGGTTTGGAATCTGCAATGCTAAGCCATTACACCATTCCCCTTTGTATATGGGTTGAGAGACGAGATTTGAACTCGCACCAAACGCAGTCACAGTGCGTTGCTCTACCATTAAGCTACCCTCAACATGGCAGGCGATACAAGATTTGAACTTGTGCTACTGCCTTCAAAGGGCAGTGTGCTACCGTTACACCAATCGCCTATGGAGCATGGAGCCAGATTCGAACTGGCGAATAACAGCTTTGCAGGCTGCCCCCTTAAACCACTTGGGTACCCATGCATGGAGGAAAGAGTGGTAATCGAAACCAACGGAAGGGTCGCTCCCGCACATCGCTTAGCAGGCGAGTCCAAAGCCTTTTTGGTTCTCTTTCCGTATTGGTACTCCCATCCAGAGTTGAACTGGAAGTTACGCATTAGAAGTGCGTTGTTTTATCCATTAAACTATGGGAGCATGGAAGAGCCGCAGAGAATCGAACTCTGTAGAGTGTTACCTCTTGACGGTTTTCAAGACCGCTTGTCACCATTGACCTCGGCTCCATGGAGTGGGTAGGGGTAATCGAAACCCCATCATCAGTTTGGAAGACTGAGGTAATAAGCCATTATACGATACCCACATATTGGTGCAAACGAGAGGACTTGAACCTCCAACCTCTTGTTTGTAAGACAAGTGCTCTCCCAGTTGAGCTACGTCTGCATGGAATGGGTGGAAGGATTCAAACCTTCGACCTACTGGTTCGTAGCCAGTTGCTCTGTTCTCTGAGCTACACCCACATGGTGGAAGCGAGGAGAGTTGAACTCCTATCTCTCTACTTGCAAGGCAAATGCTTTCCCAATTAAGCTACGCTCCCATTTAGATTATATTGATTCAGTTCCCACCTACTGAATCAAGTTGCCCGCCGACTTGTGTTCGCCTCTTCATAGAAGAATTAGTTCGCTTCCTCTACAGAAGAAATCGGCTCACCATTTTTTTATTTCTTTTTTCTTATAATATAATTATATCACATTTTTAAAGAAAAGTCAATCAAAATTTTATTATTTACTTAATTTATTTGCAATCCAACTTGCAGCATATGAATCAGGCTTAATAACACAAGGAAAACCTAAGCTTTCTACCCAACCTACTATTTCTTTTATCATTTTACTAGTTGGACCGCCATGTCCTATATCTACATGAACAACTACATCAATATTTTTACCTTCTTCTGTTTCAATAAAAGCTTCCGAAACTTTCTTTGCCATTTCTAAACATTCATAAGTTTCATGGTAAATTTTAGTTCTCAAATCATTTAATCGCTTAATACGATCAATTTCATAAAAGAAAAAACCACCTTTTCCTACTTTGTGTACTGCGATAACAATTACTCTTTTTGTTTGGTCAAAGTTTTGACTATCGCAACCAATAGTTATCCTGTGTTCTAGATGAGGGTTATTTCTCACAGACTTCTTTATTATATTGATTACTTGTTCTAAGTCAACTTGTCCATGAGTTCTACTCATCATTTTGAACACACCTTTGTTTTGAGTTTTGGTAGGAGCGAAGGGATTTGAACCCTTACTTGTATGGGTCTAAGCCATATGCCTCTGCCAGTTGGGCTACGCTCCTATGGTGGAAATGGCGGGAGTCGAACCCGCGTCTTAAGCATTTCATAATTGGATGTTAACGTTGTTGTTCTGGTTGATAACGAATATTGTGGACTTCTTTGAACCTCAAATAGATGCTACCACAGCTCTATTGTTTTGGTGTAGGTGCTGTTAAGCTACGCTACTAAAGCTAAATTTTTGTCGGTTGTTTGGTTTTGGCTGTTATAGGGAAGCCACTCCCAACGCATCCAATTAATTCATACCTAATCGAAGCCATTACATCCCCATATTTGGTGGAGTGTCTCAGGATTGAACTGAACTCTCTCGGGCTTCAACCGAGCGTGTCGACCACGATCACCAACACTCCATTGGTGGAGATTACTGGATTAAATTAATATGGTACAGCTGGTGGAGTTGAACTTACGACCAGAGAGGTAATGGTAGGGGAGGGGAGGATTGAACTCCCGACGACTCAGATATAAGCTGAGGCTTCTCACCACTGAATTACTCCCCCTTATACAATTCTAATAATTTTCTTTCGAGATAATAAGTAGTCTGTTTCCAGCCTGTTTGAGTGCTAAAAAATCAATGAATAGGATTTAAAATTCTAATTTTAATTTTATTCTTCAATTTTCAATTGCTCTATTTCATAATCTTCTAATAATTGAATACGTCTAACCAATTGAGGAGTCCAACCTGTGGCAAGTAAAAAATTCTTAAACTCTTCTAAAATCACATCTATTGTTTCGGAATCAACTGTCATTTGAACAACTTTTTTATCCCCTCGAAAATATTTGAACTTATATATTAGTTTATCAAACATGTTTAATTCCTCCTTCTTTATTAAAATTGGTCCAAGAGGGAGGATTTGAACCTCCAAGGCTTTCGCACCCGCTTCCAAAGCGGAACCGCTACCAAATTACGGATCTACTCCTGGTCTTAAATACCTCGCTTTCTCCCTTACATCCGTGCGAGGTAACGTCTGTGAACTTTA
>PXBU01000247.1 GCA_003566795.1 Puniceicoccaceae bacterium
AATCGACCACTGAGGCACAGCTTAGCCTCACCCTGAGCACAGTTACATACTAATTACATAACCAAATGGCATCGGAAGCCGCTTCTTAACAGAGGTGGCTTTTTTGTTTACGACTATGAAGCAACTACAAACAAAGAAACCCTGGGAGCGCTGGCCGGACGAGACAGGCACGGCTTATGATCGTTTCGTTATGTATCTGAAAATGGGTGCTGACAGGTCAATTTCGAAGGTAGCAGACAAGCTACAGAAAGGTAGCAGTTACGCTACACATTTGCGTCGGTGGAGCAGTAAGTATGACTGGGTGGATCGGGCGGCAGCATACGATGAACATTTGGTACTCAAGTCGTTAAGAAACAAAGAGAGGTTAATGGATATGGCACATGCCCGCCTTTGGAAAATGGTTGATCAAGCGCTGGACACCTACGAGGAAATACTGATCCTTGATAATGTGATCTATGTTGGGGAGGGGAGCACCACTACAATGAATGAACGATTTAAGGTTGTTAAAGATGTTTTGGACCGACTGGGTGTGAACTTTGCAGTGAAAGAAGGGCCACCGCCTTCCAGTGGTAGTATATACACACAGATAAACAACTACCTGTACGGGGCCAGCCCGGATGGTGATGGCTAATGCAAAAAACATAATTGCCGAAAATAACGCCCGAATTAACAATATGTTCGGGGATTACGATCCGGTTACTGGAATCGGCTCTCAAATTTCGCGCAGGAAGCTCTATCTCAATAAGACCCGATGTGTACTATTACCTGAAAGCGCCTTTTCTGAGCCATTGGTGCGTGATATTGAAAATTCAGGGAGTGTAGAATCATTTCAAAAAGCAAATCCGAGCTTCACGATAGATCAACACACAAACGCTTTATGGGAAGTACGGCAGAAGCATGACTTTGAGTTTTGGGCTTTTACTTGTGTGAAGGTCCAGGACAAGCTGAAAAAGAAAATGGTTCCGTTCGTTCTTCGCTATCCGCAGCGAAGATTACTCAAGGAGTTGGAGAGAATGAGGCTGGCCGGCAAGCCAATCCGGTTGATACTCCTAAAGGCCCGGCAGTGGGGTGGTAGTACGTTGGTTCAGGTGTACATGGCATGGATTCAGATGCACCATCGAACGCGGTGGCATAGCGCTGTGGTGGCTGAGGATGAAGGACAGGCAAGGAATATCCGGGGAATGTTTACAAATCTGGCAAAAGAATACCCTGCCGCCGTGGGTAGCATCACATTCAAGCCCTACGAGGGTAGCACAAAGAACAGGATCATCACAGAGCGTGATTGCGTTGTGGGTATTGGTAGCGCGCAGAAGCCGGACAACCTGCGATCTTATGACTTTGCGATGCTTCACCTGTCGGAAGTGGGTATCTGGAAAGAAACAGCGGGGAAGAAGCCCGAGGATCTTGTGCAGAGTGTAAGGGCAACGGTAGCCAGGGAGCCTTATACCATGATTGTCTTGGAATCAACGGCAAAGGGTAGTGGTAACTTCTTTCACAGGGAGTGGATATCGGCCGAACGTGGGGAAAGCGGGTACTGTCCGCTATTTGTGCCGTGGTTTGAGATTGACCTATACCGCATACCCTTTGAAAACACGGATGAAATGCTGTCATTCATTGAATCTCTGAGCGATTATGAGCAACATCTATGGGGGCTGGGCGCAACTCTGGAGGGAATACACTGGTACAGGATCTACAAAGAGGGGGAGAATTACACAGACTGGCGGATGAAGGAAGAGTTTCCATCCACAGCCGAAGAAGCCTTTCAGTCTACGGGCCGTAGGTACTTCCGGGCGCAGCATGTTCATAAGTTCAGGAAGCTGACAACCAAGCCGGTGGCTATCGGTGATCTGTACGCAGATGGTGTGAAGGGCAGGGAAGCGTTTCAAAATATTGTCTTTGATGAAAAACGCGATGGTGAGCTGCATATCTGGAAGTTCCCGCACGAACCAACCCCGGAAGTAGATGAAGTGATTACCAACCGCTATTGTGCATTTGCAGACATTGGGGGCAAGACAGCCAAAGCGGATTACAGTGTAGTAACGATTATAGACCGCTACTGGATGTTGTACGGAGGGGTGGCTGAACGCGTGGCCACATGGCGGGGGCACATGGATCAGGATCTTTTTGCGTGGAAAGCCGCACAACTTGCGCAGTTTTATGATACTGCGCTTCTGGCCATTGAGCGCAATAGCCTGCGCAGTAAATCAGAATCAACGGACGGCAGCCATCATCTAACCATTCTGGACGAAATAAAAGACCATTACGATAACCTGTTTGCAAGGAATAGCCCGGACAAAGTGAAACAGGGCTTCCCGTTGAAGTACGGATTTTTCACCGGAGCGGGAACGAAGGAATTGATACTGAACTCTCTTGTGGCTGCTATCCGGGATGATCTATACTACGAGAACGACGTGAGAGCTGTTGATGAAATGGATTACTTTGAGATCAAGGACGATGGTACACTGGGAGCCAAGGAAGGGCAGCATGACGATATTGTCATTACAACAGCCGGGGGTGTATGGCTGAGTAACAACTTCATGGGTCCGCCGCAGTTGATCAAGAAAGCATCAGCCAAAGAGGTAGAAATACTTCGGAAAAGACACCAAAACATCCAGGGCAACCATGCGGTTTTGTAATCTTTTTAGTACATTTAAGCTCAATGCTACTATTAACACTTAAAGCATATCTGTATGAGCCATATATTAATGAACAGGG
>PXBU01000049.1 GCA_003566795.1 Puniceicoccaceae bacterium
GCAACGGCCCCGATAAACCAGCAAAGCAGCAATTCCACCGGAACGCGCATGCCGGAGCGGACTGCCTTTTGATACATCAGTAGACCCACCGTTAAATTCAGGATTTGCAAATTGCAGAAGAGTGCCAAAAAAGCGATCGGATGCCGCGAAAAGTCACGAGCGGATTCGTAGGAGATCGGCGCATACGGGTCCGGCAGAATCGCCGCTTGATGCGACTTCCATAATAACACGAACAGCACGATACAATACAAGGGAGGCAGCAGCAGCGGCTGTGCCAATGCCCGGACCAAGCGCGACTGGGGAAAAACAATAATGGCCAGCCATACCGGTGCCGTCATCGTCATGATGACGACAAAGGTGCGGTCCAAGTCCGCCGCGCCAAAAGTCTCAATTAACCAAATCGGCATGTGGGTGGGAAGGTGGGAAGGTAGAAAGTGGAAGGTCAGAAAGTCTTGTTTAGTATTCCATTAAATAATTTTTGACAGAATATCGCGTAGCGACTGGCTTTATGCCAGGATCGAGCCCTGGTGCCTAGCAAGCCTGTTCGAATCGAGGAAAAAAGGGACTTCACGTAGTTACGCCCGCTCAAGACCCTCTCGCTACAAAAATTTAAAAGACTTATTTCAACCTCCATTAGCTGTTTGCCTGGACGATGGATTGGTAGGCCTCGATGTATCGCTTGAGGGTGCCGGCGAGGACCTCTTCAGGCAGTGGTGGCGGCGGTGGCGTCTTGCCCCAATCCAGCGATTCGAGATAATCGCGCACAAACTGCTTGTCGTAGGAGGGCTGCGGCCCCCCGGGACGGTAGGCGGACTTAGGCCAGTAGCGAGAGGAATCCGGGGTCAGGATTTCATCGATCAGGAACAAATCGCCCGCGGCATCCGTGCCGAACTCAAATTTTGTATCGGCCAAAATGATGCCGGCGGGGGCGACCCGTGCCACCCCCATTTCATAGAGTGCCAAACTCAAATCGCGCACCCGGCGAAAAAGCGATTCACCGATCAAGTCAGCCGCGTCCGCACAATCTATCGGCATATCGTGACCACTGGCGGCTTTAGTCGTCGGCGTAAACAGCGGCTCCGGCAACTGACTGCTCTCCAGCAGGCCCGCGGGAAGTTCGTATTCGAAGAGTTTGCCGTGTTGGCGGTAGTCCTTCCACCCGGAGCCGGATAGATAGCCGCGCACCACCGCCTCGATCGGCAACGGCTTGAGCTTCTTTACGATCATACTGCGATGCTCCAACTCCGGGTAGTCTTGGCCCAACGCTTGAATCCGCTCCGCATGGTCCTCCACCAGATGGTGCGGCGTGAGCGCAGCGGCCCGCTCAAACCAATCGAGACTCATCTGAGTCAACAGGATACCCTTGCCCGCCAAGCCCTCATTCATGATGACGTCAAAAGCCGAGACACGGTCAGTCGCCACCATCAGTAGCGCATCGCCCATGTCGAAGACTTCCCGCACTTTGCCTTTGGCCACCAGTGGATAGGGTAAGCCCTCAACAGCCATCATAGCCACGCGCGGCAGTGGAAACGGTAAATCAACATCCAACATAGGTCCTTAATGAACCGCTAAAACATCGCCTGCAAACGGTTTCTGAAGCTTTATAACAAAATTCACTTTTTTTCTAAAAAAGACTTGCAGCGCCTAATCCGAAACGTAGCTTCTCCAACTTCCTCCTACCTCCCGTTCGTCTAGCCCGGTCTAGGACACCTGGTTTTCATCCAGGCAACAGGGGTTCGAATCCCCTACGGGAGGCCATTTTTTCGAAGAGGCCCATCGGTACATACCGGTGGGCCTTTTTGATGTGTCCCATAACTGGGGATTTGAACCCCTGTTACCCTCACTAGGGTTCGACGGAAGGAGCAAAGCGACTGGAGATGGGGAGCGCCTGAGCGCGACCAATCCCCTACGGGAGGCCATTTTTTCGAAGAGGCCCATCGGTACATATCGGTGGGCCTTTTTTGATCGTCCACCCATCTCTGTCCCAGATCACCTCCAACACAATTTCTTCCTCAAGAATCAGCCCTGTCTTTACCTTCTGGAGACATGAAGGCGGCTCTTGACCTTTCGAAGAAACCCAGCACTCTATTAATAGTAATGCGCATGTTAGCCACAGTTCAAGACAGCGACAAAGCCTTCACGGACGCTCGGATTCAATCCCGCCGCGAAGACCAGCTTGCTATGGCTACTGGCAAAGCATCACCCGCTGAGCTGCAGCAGAAGAACTCGATCCTTCCTGATAATTTCTGGAGCGAAGCCAAAGTCAATTGGAACAGCTTCGCGGTTGGAACGAAATCGCACAGTTAAAGACTACCTCGACCTTCTCGACGAAGGCACAGGACTTTTGCTCGTCGGCGGCCAAGCCGTTAATTTATGGGCGGAGCGTTACCGATCTGAGGACCCTGCAATACTGGAATACCTTCCCTTTACCAGTGGGGATGCCGATTTTTATGAGCGCAGCAAACAGCGACTGAAGCTACCTCCCAATTGGAAAGAGCTGCCATTGCCCACCAAAGGGCGTATGCGCATCGTCACACATGCACTCCTCGGACCCGAAGGACAAAGGGCGGAAGTCATTCGATCTGTAATCGGGCTCACTCAGCAGGAGCTTGAGGAGGGTTCCATTGCCATCGAATACGAAAGCCGTCCGATGTGGTTCCTCGTCCCCTCTGCGCTCTACCAAGCAAAGCTGGAAAACTTGAAGTCAATTAACCAAGAAGGACGACAAGACCTCAAACACTTGAAACTGCTGGTGCCAGTCACGCGGTGTTTCTTCGAGGAACTCCTAACACAACATACTTCCAGCGAGCGACCTACCCGCGCAATCACTTGGATGAGTCAGCACGCCAAGAATGCGCAGAAGGCTATCAAGCTAGGCCACCATAAGGCTACCGACTGGAACAGCTTCTTCCCCATCAAACTCATGCAAGACCACCCAAGCGAGGCGGTCAGAAACTTCGCGAAGTATCAGCTCAAGCCGAACGTATAAAGCTCAGAATTTTGGCTACCCCCGCCAAAACTGAAAAAACTTATGAAACGTTCAAATACCGTCACCCTCTCTCTGCCTTGGAACCAAATAGGAAGCACTCTTCCGAACCTTGCTCAGTTCATCCGTCTCTCCCTGCAAAAGCTCCGCCTTGAATACAAAGACAAGGAGGCGATGCCCGCCATCTGGCATGAGTTGGGAAAGAAGATTGGCCGCCGTGGATGCCTCCAAGTGGACGGCCTCTTTGAAATGGGCTGCGGAGCCAACCCGAGCACCCGCATCGATTCGGCAAAGCTCCGAACAAGTTTTTGCAGACCTGTCTTGCAGAAGGGAACGCACATTCCGCACTGACGCCCTTCGCCACCTTGAAGGAAGGAGCGAAAGTCCGCAAATCTGATTCGACTGTCAAAGAACAGAAAGTGGTCGCCGCCTAGATCGTATCGTATTTCTCACGCTCGCCCTTGATGACGAAGCGTCCCTGCTCTCGAATTTTCTCAAGCTCGGGAAGCTGGCAGCCCTTGGGGACGATACGCCAGAAACGATCTGCCTCCTCCATTTCGACCAAATCAAGGTAATGCTGCTTGATCACTGTCTCTGAATTGCCCGTCTGGAGAGCCGCATCCGCAGGCGACCGAAAGGAACCAACAAAGACCTTTTGGAACCCCTTTCACTGAGAAACTTCAGCGCGGCAAAGGCATCATCCAGTTCTGCTGGGCTGAGCTTGGTAAACAGGAAGCGACCATTGTCATCGCCCTGGCGCAACTTTACCTCCAGCTGTTGCTTGAATGCCTCAGCTGCTTCCTTGGTCTTGAAGTTCTGGCGCTCTTGCTTGCCGTTGACCGTGCCAGAGACCTTCCAGGCGATCGTCCCGCCAGGATTCGTTATCTTCTTCAACTTTATGCGCGATTTCCGCATCCGCTCCGTCTCAGTGGTCAGTCTCTCGGGTTACGGGAGGCCATTTTTTCGAAGAGGCCCATCGTTACATATCGGTGGGCCTTTTTTGATGAGTCCCATAACTGGGGATTTGAACCCCGGGGTTCGACGGAGCGAAGCGGAGATGGGCCATTGTTACGCTCGTGGTGCCTGCGCTTGCGCATGGCACCATCGCCGTCCAGGCGATGGCCACCCCGACACTCCCCTACGGCTACACCAACCACGGCATCACTGCGCGTACGCGGTGACTGATTCCGCACTAAGGTGTGCTCTACCTGACAAGGCCATCTCCCCAGAATTTTTTTCTCGCCCCGTCTCCTTGTTCAATCTACCAGACCACCGCTCATCTACGGCAGCCACGGATACTTCTTATAGTCCGGCGCGCGTTTTTCGTTCCAGGCTTTGCGGCCTTCTTCGCCCTCTTCGGTCAGATAGTAGAGTAAAGTGGCGTTGCCGGCCAGCTCCTGCAGGCCCTGCTGGCCGTCGACGTCGGCGTTGAAGGCGGATTTCAGGCAGCGGATGGAAAGTGGACTGTGCTGCAGGATTTCGCTGGCCCACTGCACACCCTCGGCTTCCAACTGCTCGTAAGGCACCACCTGGTTGACCAGCCCCATGTCGAGGGCCTCCTGTGCGTTGTATTGACGACACAAATACCAAATCTCGCGGGCCTTCTTCTGGCCCACGATGCGTGCGAGATAGCTGGAGCCGAAGCCGCCGTCGAAACTCCCCACCTTCGGGCCAGTCTGCCCGAAGACGGCGTTGTCCGCCGCGATGGTCAGATCGCACACCACATGCAGCACATGCCCGCCGCCGATGGCGTAGCCTGCCACCAGCGCAATCACCACCTTGGGCATGGAGCGGATCAGCTTTTGCAGGTCGAGCACGTTAAGGCGTGGCACGCCGTCCTTGCCCACATAGCCGCCCGCCTTGTGCCCGCGAATCTTTTGGTCGCCACCCGCGCAGAAGGCAAACTTGCCGTCCGTCTGCGGATTGAAACCGGATAGCAACACCACCCCGATCGAGGTGTCATCCTTGGCATCGCTAAAGGCATCGATCAACTCCGCCACCGTATCCGGCGTAAAGGCATTGCGCCGGTGCGGCCGGTTGATCGTCACCTTGGCAATGCCCTCGGCCTTGTGATAAAGAATGTCTTCGTATTCGCGCGCAGTTTTCCAATTCATGCAGCTCACTAAAGGTTTCTTTGCCCCTGAGGCAACTGCTATACCAATATCCATAGCAGGGGCTTTCCTTGGCTCTGATCATGGGCTCTGCCGAATGTTTCCGCCTGAATCGAGATATTCAGGAAGGTCCGCTGCTGTTCGCCAGCTGGCAGCACCGGCTGTTCCGGCAGCAGATGAACGCGGGCGCGCTCTGCGCCGAAGGGCTCCGCCTGAGAGCAAAGACTGTTGGGGATTCCCTCCTAGGATTTCAGCTGGCACCGCCGCACTCCATTAGGCAACGGGTGCAGATGTCTTTGCCTTCTTCCAGCTCATAGATGGCTTCTTCGATGGCCGCTGGATCCCGCAGCCGCTCGGCGTGCGGGCCGGAAGCGGCATCGCCTTGCTCAGCATTGTCCAGCTCGGACAGCATCCTGCGCAGCACCGCGATGCGCTCTGCGATCTCTGGTGAAATCTCACTCGGCGCATCCTCTTGCACAACTTTATCTGCGGCATGTTGCGCGGCGAGCGATGCTTCGATAGCTGCGATCATTTCAGGCGAATCCGGGGCCACTCTCGGCTCAAATCGATGGAGAATCGTGCCGTCCCCTGCGATTAAAAACTTGGTGAAGTTCCATTTGATTTTACCGGGAAACGGCGAATCTTCACCGGCCAGCAAAGCGTAGAGCGGCGAACGGTTGCTACCGTTCACATCGATTTTGTCGAAGAGCGGGAACGTCACCTTAAAGTTCTCCGAGCAAAATTGCTGTATTTCCTCGTTCGTGCCGGGTTCCTGGCCACCAAACTGATTACAGGGAAAACCGAGCACCACCAGCCCCTGGTCACGATACTTCTGATAAAGGGCCTCCAAGCCGGCATACTGCTTCGTCAGACCACACTTGGAAGCCACATTCACGATCAGTAGTGTCTTCCCCTGGTAGTCCGCAAGTGTCACATCTTTTTCGTCTATGTCCTTGAGCTGGATCTCGTATAGAGATTGACCAGCCGTAGCAATCACTTGAGTCAATAATAAGCAGGCGAGCAGTAATAATGTTTTCATTCCCGGACCAGTCGGCGGCAACGGCGCGCTTGTCAAACACGAAGCAAGGATTAGTCGGTGCTGATAATGGCGCTGGCAGCAGTCGAGTCGATTTTCGGGGACGAACGATCATTCAAACAGATCCACCACCGCGAAACTTGACCGTTCTACGCGACTCTTCCACTTTGCATCGTGACTTTATTATTCTTAGCTTTGGCGCTGATCGCCACTTTTGATAGCCTTTCGATGGTTCCGTTGGCGGCGATCCCGATGGCGTTCGCGCTGGGGAGTGCCCGCCCGTGGAGCTCGGCCACCGGCTTTGTCGGGGGCATGTATGTAGCTTATTTTCTCTGCGGCGTCCTGCTCCTGGTGGGAGCGGATTTCATCTTCGATCATCTGGATGCCTACCTGACCCGCTTATGGAATCAGCCCAATGCGCTGGAGCTGGCGGCGCAAATCATCATTGGCCTCCTGCTGATCATCTCCTCATTCTATTTGCGCCGCAAGAAAAGCACCGCGCCCTCGGCCAGAACGCCCCCGGCGGCATCCGCGCGGGCAATGTTTGTTTTCGGGGTGACCCTGATCCTGATCGGTATGCCCGGCGCGGTGCCGTATGCTGCCGCGATTGAGCGAATCGTCCGGGCGGATATCAATTGGGCGACTGGTATCGGGCTGCTGGGCTTCTACAATTTCGTGTTTGTTTTCCCATTCTTGTGTCTGATCGGCTTGCGCTACCTCCTGCCCCGGCAAGCTGAAAGGTGCTTTCAGGTGTTCGCCGATTTCGCCGTAAGGGCGATGCCCTGGCTGGTCGCCTGGCTCTTCCTCATCGTTGGCCTGGTGATGCTGGCCGATGGAGTCGGCTGGCTGCTGGGCTTTCCGCTCCTGCCGGTTTCGGCTGCGGCGGGATAGAACGGGGGGCGCTCAAGTATTTACGACGAACCCGAAAAATGACCTCGAGTGAATTCAATACCCGCATGATAGCGGATGTTGGCGAGGGTGATCGCGGCCAGCGGGAAGGTATAGGCCCACCAGGAGAGATAAAACGGAAGACGCACAAACCGGTCGGCAAAGCTTAGAATCAGCACCGTTGTGAAGAGGGCGTGGAAATAGAGAATCTTGGCGAAGGCGTTGAGCTCACCGGTTAGACCCAGGTAGGCGATAAAGGCGACCGCTGGCGGTGCAATCAGGATAAACAAGGTGGGTAACATCTTCTCCGGTAAACCGCCGTGGAAAATCACCCGGTTTAAGGTCATACCCAGCATGGCGACCCAGAAGACCAGACCGATGCTGAAAAAGAACCAACTGAACTCGATCGGCCATGATGCACGCCGGCAATCGGCACCAGCAAGGTGCCCACCACTGGAAGGAACCAGGCCGGATTAAACCCAACCTTGAATCATGACGTTCGTGTAAAGACGCTTGAGCCCGTGCACTTTAAAGGACCACCAGCGCCGCGTCTCCTTGGTCGACTGATACAGCCACTCGTTGACCAGCTCACCCTCATAATCGAATTCAAACATCATGCAGCGCCCGTAGCGCGTGAGCAGCGGGCAACCGGAGGCGCCGTCGTAGAGCGCAGTGGGCGCTTCACCCAGCACGGAGGAAAAGAGGTTTTCCACCACCACCGGTGCTTGCTTGCGGATGGTGGCAGCGGTCTTGGCGGCCCCGGTGGCACAGCAATCCCCCACTCCAAAGATGTTGGGATACTGCTTATGCTGGAGCGTCTCGCGGTCGACCAGCAGTTGTCCGCCGATACCCTCTCCGGTCAGCGGGCCGTCACGCAGGGGCGCGGGCGTACGAAAGCGTGGCATAGCGTGCAGTAAATCGTATCGCTGGCGAACTTCACGGCTGTTGCCCTCACCATCAAAGGCCTCAAAGATCGCGGTGCGGGTGGAGGGATCAATCGCACGCAGCGCCTGGCGATAGTGATTGTGGATGCCGCGCTCTTCAATCATCGGCGTGATCACGCGGTCAATCTTGGGAACTACTGGAAAGAGCGAGCTTTGCGGCGTGGTGAAATGCACCTCCACATTGTCACGCTTGCCGTCACGCCGCCACAAGTCTTCGGAGAGCCAGGTGATTTTCTGGGGGGCACCGCCGCATTTGACGTAACCTTCCGGATAGGTGAAAACCGCCTTCCCTTGCTCAAAGCTCTTGGCCAGCTTCCGGTATTTGGTGCTCGAATCCAGATCATAAACATTGGCCGCATAGGGCGTTTGCAGGGCTGCGGACAAGCCCTCGATCGAATCGAAATCCGCGACCACGCCCATAGCGACCACCAAGAAGTCGTATTCCACCACGGTGCCATCGCTGGTGATGACGCGGTTGCGCTCCGGCTCGAATGTGGTCACGCGATCATGCACCCAGCGCATCCCGGCTTGCATCAGATCAGCCTGGTCGAACAGCACATCCTGTTTGCGGTAAACTCCGGCACCCACCAGGGTGTAGCCGGGCTGGTAATGGTGCTCTTTGCGCGGCTCGATCACAGTGACCTGCGCATTCGGAACACCCCGCAGCAGGCGCGCGCCCACCGTCAAACCGCCGACACTGCCGCCCACGATCACAAAGCGGGCCTTGCCGACCTTGGCCGCCTGCTCGGCGGGCAAGCGCATGTTTCTTCGATACAGATAGCCGGCGCCGCCTCCTGCGACGGCGATGCTTCCCGCGCCGACACCCATCCACTTGAGCGCTTTGCGGCGAGAGATCGATGCTGATGATACTTGTTGGTCCATATTGATTTTCGGTTCGATGGGCGTCGAAACGGCTTCGCCGTTCCGCTACGGGTTTTTTCGTGAAAACTGATTTGATCCTGTGCTAACGTTCATTAGGAGGCCAACTCTGCCAGATCCCGTCTGACTTGGTCACGCAGCGTGTCGCAAACCAGTTGGCACAGCTGGTAGATTATCGGCTCGCCGATGGCGTAGAAGACGAAGTTGCCCTTGCGCTGCCGCGTGACCAGCCGCGCTGCGTGCAGGATGCCGAGTTGCTTGGAGGCATTACCCTGTTTCATCCCGGTTTCCTCGACCAGTTCCGTCACCGTCTTGGGGCCCTCCATCAGCGCCTGCAGCAACTGCAGCCGGGAGGTCTCCGAAAGGGTGCTGAACATGGCCGCGGCACGTTGCAACTGCGCCGGATTCATGGCTTTGGCTGCGTCCTTCATTTGCCGAGTCGATACATAAAGGTGGCCATGCGCCGCAACCAGGGGTTGCCCATGCGCTTCATCATCCATGTCTCCGCCACCCGCTTACTGAGGAAGCCCATGGTCGGGAAGGAGTGCTGCTGCATCATGATCTGGTGCAGGCGTAGTTTGTGCTGAATCGCCAAGGCCCATTCGTTGATCATCTCGCCGCTGCCGCGACCGACAATACTCACGCCGTAGATGCGTCCGGACTTGGAGGCGAAGACCTTAACGAATCCATAGGCCACGTTTTCGGCGATGGCGGCGCCGTAGTCGTCGTAACGCACCTGGATGGTCTCGTATTTGACGTCCTTTTCCTTCAGTTCTTTCTCCGTCATTCCAACATAGGAGACTTCCGGATCGGTGAACACCGTCCACGGGATGCTGAAGCGGCGGAAGTCCATCTTCATCGGCCCCGGCATCATGGCGTTCATCAGCGCAATCATGCCCTGGTGCATCGCGGCGTGCGAGAGCTGGGCGTGTCCATTGCAGTCACCGACCGCAAAGATGTGCTTTTGATTCGTCCGCAGGCGCTTGTCCACTACGATGCCCCGCTTGCCGGTCTGCACATTTGCTTTGTCGAGTTCGAGGCTGGTCAGATCCACCTTGCGGCCCGCCGCCACCAGGATGCGCTCTGCCTCGACCGCATCGCCCTCGGCGGTTTTCAGCAGGACGCCTTTTTCAGTTTTCTCGACCGATTCAATCTTGCGCCCGTTCAACACCACGACGCCTTCCTGCGTCAAATGCTCTTCCAGCATCTGCGCCGCCTCCGGATCGCCAATCGGGACCAGGTGCGAGTCCATGTGGACAATCGTCACCTGACTGCCGAGGCGCTGGAAGGCCTGCGCCATTTCACAGCCGATGGCACCACCCCCCAGGATCAGCAGGCTCTCGGGAATCGTCTCCAGCTGAAAGATATTGTTGTTGGTGAGGATATCCACCTCAGCCAAACCCGGCACTGGTGGCACTGCCGGCTCGGTGCCCGCTGCGATGAAAATGCGGCGCGCGCTATACTGCTTGTCGCCAACGGCAACCGTGTGCGAGTCCACAAAAGACGCTTTGCCCTGCCCCAAAACCAAATCCACCTTGTCGAACATCTTGGTGGTCTTCGCCTCGTTGATGTAGCGGATGTCATTGGCGATTTTTTCGAAAGGCCGCAGAATCTCCGGGGACGGCACCGAGCCGAGTTGCATGTCCGCAAAGCGGTTCACCGCATGACGATGCTCACTAATGCGCAACAGCGCCTTACTCGGAATGCAGCCCACATTCATGCACTCGCCGCCAATCTTGCGCGCCTCAATCGCACAGACCTTCAGCCCCATTTCACTGGCCATCACTGAAACCGCCATCCCGGCAGGTCCCAGTCCAATGGTTAACACATCGTAGTCGTATTTGCTCATGATCTTTTCAGCTAATGGAATTCTTGTGCGGCAGAGAGACTGCTGCACTTATTTCTATAATACTATATAGCGATATTTTATAATAGCAAGTATTTTCCCTTCCTTTTATGAAAAAGTTTAGCGCATTTTCGCTGGCCTTCATCCACAGCTTGTCGCACCACAGATGTATCCGTCATTCACCACAAAACCCATACGTATCATGAAAGTAATTACCGCCGATCAAGTTCACGCGACCCTCAGCTACCCCGCGCTCGTCGACGCACTCGGCACCGCCTACAGCGGCGAGTTCAAGATGCCGCCCCGGCAGGTCTTCCTGCTCGATGACGACGAGGCCAACCACGATGCCTTTGCAGTTTTGCCATCATGGGGCGACGAGTTTATCGGACTAAAGGCCTTCACCTATTTTCCTACGGCGACGGCACCCCATAAATCCATCTACGCCCAAATCCTGCTGTTTGACCGCGCGCACGGCACGCCACTCGCGCTGATCGACGGCGCCTCGGTCACTTACTGGCGGACAGCTGGCATCTCGGGCCTCGCCACGCGTCTACTGTCGCGCGAAGACTCCGAAACCATGCTGCTGTTAGGCACCGGCAATCTTGCCAGCTACATTATCCGCGCCAATGCCAGCGTGCGCCCGCTTAAAAAAATCATGGTCTGGGGCCGCAATCAGGATAAGGCAGCGGCTGTCTGCGCCACCGCCCGCCAAGCGCTGCCCGGGATCGAATGCCTCCCGGTCACCGACCGCGAGGTTGCCTGCAGCGAGGCCGACATCATCGTGTCCGCCACCGGCTCGCACGAGCCGCTGGTAGAGGGCGCCTGGGTCAAGCCGGGCACGCACACCGATTTCATCGGCAACCATCACGCCACCAAGCGCGAATGCGATACCGACCTGGTCAGCAAATCGCGCGTCTTTGTCGACAGCTACACCAACGCAATGAAGGAGGCCGGCGAAATTCTCGTCCCCATCAGTGAAGGGGTTTTTAAAAAAGAGGACATCGTGGCCGAACTGGCCGAAATGTGCAACGGCTCCGCCACGCTACGCCAAAGCGACGACGAAATCACGCTGTTCAAGTCCATCGGCATGGCCCTCAGCGACTTGGTGGGCGGGGGCTTGGTTTATAAAATGTCCCGCTGAATCGTGCCAAATCCCCAGACGAAGCAGCACGGCATCCCGCTCACGCTCGCGCCCCCTTCCCCTGGCTCTCAGACCAGTTGTCTTAACAATTCAGCTACCGCCCGTGCCCGGTGGCTGAGCTGGGCTTTCACCTCGGATCCCAGCTCTGCGAAGGATTGCTGATAGCCGGCAGGAATAAAGACTGGATCGTAACCGAAGCCGGTCGCGCCGGTGGGAGCCTGGCTGATGTGGCCCTCGCAGGTGCCGTCGAAATGATGCATCCGCCCGTGGGGTTCAATCAGGC
>PXBU01000091.1 GCA_003566795.1 Puniceicoccaceae bacterium
AGATGCCAATAACTATCAGAAGGACGGAGTGCTCCTTCGCCAAGTGATCAACATCATCGATGAAGTGGAGTTTACTGACTACCAGGAACGCCATGAGTTTGGTGCAATTTATGAGTCCTTTCTCAAAGATCTTCAGAGCGCAGGAAACGCAGGGGAGTTCTACACCCCCCGGGCAGTAACGGACTTTATGGTGAAAGTGATTAAACCAACCCTTGGTGAAAAAATTGCCGACTTTGCATGTGGGACCGGTGGATTTCTGGTTTCAGCCTTGCATGAACTGGATAAGCAGATCGGAAGCTCTGTGGAGAATAAAGCGATTTACAACAAATCGGTGTACGGGATTGAGAAAAAAGCACTTCCCCACATGCTCTGTGTGACCAATATGCTGATCCATGATATTGATGATCCCGATGTGCTCCATGATAATGCTCTGGAAATAGATTATAAGGATCTTCGGAAGATGGAGAAGTTCGATGTGGTATTAATGAATCCTCCCTATGGAGGAAGCGAAAAAGAATCGGTAAAAGGAAACTTCCCGACGGAACTGAGAAGCTCTGAAACGGCTGATCTTTTTATGAATGTGATTATGTATCGCCTGAAAAAGAATGGACGCTGCGCAGTCATCATTCCGGACGGGTTCCTGTTCGGAAATGATAATGCCAAATTCAACATCAAGAAAAAACTCTTTAGTGAGTTTAATGTGCATACTGTTGTACGAATGCCCCACAGTGTTTTCGCACCCTACACATCCATCAGAACCAATATCCTGTTTTTTGATTACACAGAACCCACGCAAGAAACCTGGTTCTACCGGGTGGATATGCCGGAAGGATACAAGAATTTTTCCAAAACACGACCGATGAAGTTGGACCACTTCAATGAAGCGATAAACTGGTGGGAGAACCGGGAAGAAATCGAAGCGGATGGATTTCTAAAAGCAAAGAGATATTCCATTGATGAAATTGTAGAAAGAAGCTACAACATTGACCTTTGCGGGTTCCCTCATGAGGAAGAAGTGATACTTGAGCCGATGGACTTGATTTTAGAATACCAGGAGAAGCGGGCATCCCTTAATGCAGAGATCGATCATGTTTTAGAACAGATTACTTCTATGCTTGGAGGTAATTAAATGAATGCTCAGGACTTAAAGAACAGTATTTTTCAGCTTGCCATTCAGGGGAAGCTTGTAGAACAGCGGGAAGAAGAAGGTACTGCAAAGGAATTATTTGAAAAGATTCAAGCTGAGAAGAAGAGGCTGATCAAAGAAGGTAAAATCAAAAAGCAGAAGTCTTTGCCTGCCATAAAGGAAGATGAGATTCCTTTTGATATACCAGATACTTGGGAATGGGTGAGGCTAAATCAAATATTTAATTTTATTGATTATAGAGGAAAAACACCAACTAAACTTACTAGTGGTGTAGTTCTTATTACGGCTTCAAACATAAAAAAAGGATTCTTGGACTTTACAAAAGCAGATTTCGTTTCAGAAACTGAATATAAAGAAAGACAATCAAGAGGAATTACTGAAAAAGGTGATATATTATTTACAACTGAAGCTCCACTGGGCAATGTTGCAATTAACTCCCTTGATATAGCCAGTGCTGGTCAAAGAGCAATAACATTTCAGCAATATGGGAAAAACAATTTTCCGAATGAGCTATTTTGCTTTTTTATACAATCACCTCATTTTCAGTTTGATTTAATTAATAACGCGACTGGTACTACGGCAAAAGGTATAAAAGCAGCAAGGCTTAAAGAATTAATGCTTCCTTTCCCCCCACTAGAAGAACAAAAGCGTATCGTAGCAAAAATTGAAGAGTTAATGCCTTATGTAGATAAATACGATTTAGCCTATTCTGAAGTGGAGGAGCTAAATAAAAAGTTCCTAGTAGATATGCAAAAGTCTATTTTGCAATATGCCATCCAAGGCAAGCTGGTAGAGCAGCTAGAAGAAGATGGAACAGCGGAAGAATTGTATCAGAAAATCCAAGAAGAAAAGGAAATGTTGGTTAAAGAGGGGAAGATTAAGAAGCAGAAAAAGCTGCCTGAGATTACTGGGGAAGAAATTCCGTTTGAGATACCGGAGAGTTGGAAGTGGGTGAGGTTGGGGGCACTATGTAATTACGGTAAGTGTAATTCGATACTTGCAAAGAACATTAATAAGGATGCGTGGACTCTTGACTTAGAAGATATAGAAAAAGATTCTGGCAGAGTTCTAATTAAGAAAAGAATGCGAGATGTTAACTCTTCAAGCAACAAACACATCTTTAAACAAGGTGATGTATTGTATAGCAAGCTGCGCCCTTATTTGAATAAGGTAGTTATTGCCGATGAAGACGGTTATTCAACTTCGGAAATTTTACCATTGGACTTTGGAACTTATGTTTTTAATCAATATGCGCAAACCGTACTCATGAGTCCGTATTTTATTAATTACACTGTTAAATGTTCATACGGCGTTAAGATGCCTAGACTCGGAACAATAGATGGACAATTAGCTATGATCCCACTACCACCGATAGAAGAACAAAAACGAATTGTGAGAAAAGTACTTGAACTACTTCCTTATACTAATCAGCTTTCCAAAATGACTGCTCATCCTAATCTACAGGCATTCTAATGTCTACAAACCGTCAAAAAAATGATCCTACGAGGATCTTGATAAGAACTGAAAAATATTATATGAATGTTACTTCAAAGAGAGAAAACAC
>PXBU01000162.1 GCA_003566795.1 Puniceicoccaceae bacterium
GCCCGAATGCTGCGCAACCACCAGGCACTTTTGCTCAACTGGTTCCGCGCTAAAGGGCAGCTTTCCAGCGGCGTGGTCGAGGGCTTCAACACCAAAGCAAAACTGACCTCCAGAAAATCCTTTGGTTTTCGAACCTTTCACGGCGCTGAAATCGCCTTGTATCATACGATTGGCGCTTTACCCGAGCCTAAATTCACCCACAGATTCTGCTGACGAGCCTCATTTTCGGTTTGCAGCTTGCCTGGCTGCGACGTCTGATTGCCGGCGACGGCTTGTTGGCACATTGGCAATTTGCTGGTGAGGACTGGCAAACAATCGTCGCCCAGGACTTCCGTTTCAGTCGCCGTCAGAATCTCTCCCGGTTGCTGATCATGGGGCTGATGATTGTGATGGTCGGTGGCGGTTTTGCGCTGTTTGCGCCGGACCGCGGCGCCGGCGGCGTAGTTGCGCTCATCATGTTGGGCTTGCTGATCGTACTGGCCCTGGTTGCCATGCTGCTGCCCGCGTGGACCCACCGCAGGCTGTCGCGGGCGCAGCCGGTCGTCTGGATTGGTGCGGAAGGGGTTTGTGTGGGCAACCAGGCCCAGCGCTGGAGTGGATTCGGATCGCGCCTGGAATCAGTTCAACTCGACCATCGGGAAGGCGCCATGGCGCAACTTGCGGTGCGTTATTCGATGGTTCGAACCATGACAGGTCCGGTTGGCTTACAGCGCTTTCGGGACGAACATACCGTGCTGGTGCCGGTGCCACCGGGCAGGGAAAGTGAGGCCGAAGCGATTGCCCAGCGACTGAGCAAACGCTAGCGAGTCAATTCGATCACTCACCAAATCAATCAACTGCTTGGACGAGGGGGGCTTGCAGTGGCCACCACTGCTGCTCCGGCCGCGCAAGAATTCATCAGCTTGACTCGTGCCTTTCCCGGCACGCGCCTGTCCCTGTGTACAAGCGACGACGGCCATGGTTTGGTAGATGCAACCAGTGGGTCAACCCGTTATAATCTGCGCCTGCCCGCAATGGGCTTTTACTACGTTTCATGCCGATGTAGCTCAGTTGGTAGAGCAACGCATTCGTAATGCGTGGGTCGGGGGTTCGAATCCCTCCATCGGCACCAAGAAAAAATCACCATCTTTCAGTACCTTACATAACTTTTGAGCGGTCTGTCAAAGCGGTCGATTTTCGCGTTGTGACCAGATTGTGACCAACTGTGGCCAAATTGTGACCATCGCGGTCACAATGGAATTTTCTGACCAACGCATTTAGGAACGCAGGGGCACTGCGTTGATCAGTCATTCGGCTCCGCCGTTGTGACCAAATTGTGACCCGTTGTGACCATCATGAGACAATCCTGCCGTTGGCTTGAACGCGGCATCACACCATGACAGCAAAAGCCCCAGAAATCTTTCAGCGTCCGCTGGCCGAATTTACTGACTCTCCGGATGCACCGGGCGCGGCAGATGAGGTGCTCCAGCGCTGCGTAGCCATTGATCCGAGCTACGACATGGCTCGGGGCATGCTGGGAGATACCAAGGCTGGCTGATGACTATGCTGGTCGGCCGTCGCCCCTGTACCGAGGTCGAAGCTATCCATCGCGGCTTTGGCGGCCGTAGCTCCGCCCGGCGCCGGCAAGTGCTAGCAGAGACTCTGAGGGTTTTTCAGCAGGCCAATCCACCCGATCATTTCCACCAGCTCGCCCGTGACAACCATGCCCGTTGGGCGGGCAACGCTGAAGCTTCGCCGGATACCGTCGACGTGCAGATTCTTGCCGGCGACTGGGGTGAGGCCACGCTGGATCTGAGCCGGCGCTACGGCAAGATCTTCGCCGTCCTCAACATGGCCAACGCCTATATACCCGGTGGGGGCTACATCGAGGGCGCCGCTTCGCAGGAAGAAAACCTTTACCGCCGCAGCGACTGCCACTTCTATATCCGCGACGAAGGCTACGACCGCGAGACCGACCGCTACAGGCCGCACATGACCGAATTGATCTCAGGTGCGACCGGCCGCGTCTACCTGGGTGTCAGCCACCCTCGCGTCTGCATTCGCGGTGTGGAGGAAGCGGACCAACCGAATCTGGGCTACCGCTGGCTGGAAGAGGACGAGGTTTTTTCCTTCTATGAGCTCAGATCCGCGGCGCAGGATCTGCGTGATGGAACCCGTTTCGATGCGGCAATCGCCCGGCAGAAGATCGCCGCCCAGCTCGACACCCTGATCGATGCCGGCATTCGCCATGCTGTGCTGGGTGCGTTCGGCTGCGGCGCCTTCCGCAACCCGGCCGATGAGGTGGCCGTAATCTACCGGCAGGAAATCGAAAAACGCCGGGACGGCTTCTCAATCATCGCCTTCGCCATTCGCCAAATGCCTTACAGCCCGTCCAATCTGTTGCCATTTCAATTGGTTTTTCAGGGCTTTTAAAATCCCTGACGCACACCAACTGTGCGGTTTCCAGCTCTCCAGCTGCGTATTAACGTCACTATGGGCGGTTTTCTGTGCGGTTTATAGCTTTAGCGCGCTTCTAAGACCTTTTTTTGTGTATCCTTGGGTTTCTTAGAGCACGCCACCCTCGGGCAACAAGACCACAGGAGCCAATGCGTTGCAACCCAAATTGATCCCTGCGCGGCTGAAAGAAATGCGCGAGTCACGAGGCATGACCATCATGGATCTCCATCGGAAATCGAATGTCTCCCGACGTCAGATTCACGAGATCGAA
>PXBU01000233.1 GCA_003566795.1 Puniceicoccaceae bacterium
AGCACGCCGAATGCTGAGGCGCGTCCGCTCAACACCAGTAGCGGCGGTGTCATGGTCTCGATCTCTGAGGTGGTCGCAATTGGTGAGCACTTGTATCTGATTGGCGATGCGACGGATGGCACGGGCCTCTGGTATCTGGCACCTGATGCCGATGAGGTGGAGTCTGCGGCGGCAGACCTGGCCAACCCCGCTGGCATGATCACACTTTCCGGTAACCGGCTGGCATTCGACTACGGTGCTGACTTTGCCCGCAACTCGATCGCGGTGATTGATGTGGCAGAGGATGCGCTCGCCGCAGCGGCCACCGCAACGCTGCCCACGGGCGCGGGTAATATTAATGTCCTCTATACCCTCGACAATGTGCTTGGCCACACCGGCACCACCCTATTGTTCGCCGCCGAGAATGCCAGTGGCAGCGAAGTTGCCTGGCAGGGCACCTTGACGGACTCCAGCCTGACTCTGGCTACCTTTAGCACTGAAAGCGGCGACCCGGCGGTCACCCGTCCGGATGAGTTTATCGCGTTTGACGATGAGATTTATTTCGTCGCCAATAGCAGCGTATTCGGACGCGAACTCTTCAGCTACAACGGTGAGCGGGTCGCGCTCGCCGCCGATGTTCGCCCCGGCAGCAGCAGTAGCAATCCTGCCGATCTCCAGGTGATTGGTGACTTCCTCTACTTTACGGCGACCGCGCCGGATAGTCTCGCCCGCGAGTTGTTCGTCCTTTCCGATGCGATTCCTGGATTAGTCCTGGATGCGCCTGGGGCCGATAATGCGCTCAGCTTTGTCGCGCCTGATGGGGCGACCAATCCATCGGTGAGCATTTCCACCCCCATCCCATTAATTGGCGTGATGGCAGGCGGGGGTTCTGCCGGGCCTTCCACGACGACCCTGTCGCTGGGCGGTGGCACGATCACGGTCACTCAAACCAATAACAGCGGCAGTTTGAACGGTACCGAAATAGTATTGATTGGTTCCTTCGACGAGGGTGTCAGCACCGTTTGGGATTCAGAGAATGATCGCTTAATCGTTACCTACGAATACCTGGAGTCGAGTCTGGGGGATATCGTCACCGCTATTGAAGGTGTCTCCGGGTTGAACGTCAATGTGTCTTCGAGTGACTCCAGCTTGGTGCCCAACCCGATCACGGTCGAGGCGACCACCAATGAGTTGATCATTCGCGTCCTGCCGGGTATCACGACCGCTGCGGATGTTGTCGATTACTTTGCTGAGGGTAACCCGGGTGCCGACACCAACTGGATTGTCGGCCTGGCTGAAGACAGTGAAGGTGCTGCGGATCATGATGGTGCCGGTATCCTGCTGGCAGGCGAATACACCGTCACTGGTGGCACTGTGGCGACCGACAACACCCGCACCCTGAACTTGCCCGGAACCAGCAGCAGTATCGTCCTGAGCGAGCCGCAGGAAGATACGGCGCTGGCGAACCTGACGATTGTATGGGTCAGCGGTAGCACCACGGCCGCCAGCTATGACGACAACGCGAACACACTGACGCTGACCTACGAGTCGGGCGCGACAACGGTCGATGATCTTGCCGCAGTCATCGGTATTGTGGGTGGCGAAGTGTTTGGCATCCCCTTCCGCGCGGAGGTGGTTGGCACGGCCAGCGACTCCTTGTCGGATCTCAGCGGCACCTTCAGCACTGGCGTCAACCAGGCCTCCGCTGAGGCAACGCTCGACCTTGGCGACGGCACGATTTTGATCACGATTACGGCACCTGGCGCAGCTGGGAATGATATCACCTTCCAAGTCGTCGGTGCTTACACGGATGGTGATGGCAATGCATTGAACGAAACAACACCAGTGGCAGTTGTGGTCGATGGTAAGACGGTCACCATCTACGCCCTGCCGGGTGTGGCCACCCTCGGCTCAATCGCTGCTGCGATTGACGAGTATGAAGATGAAGATGAAGATTTAGAGTTTGATGCTGAGGTAACGGATGGAGACGGCGATGCCGTGCTGGCAGTGCTCGACCTCGGCGGGACCTTCATTGCTGATGCGGAAAATGGTGTCCGCACCATTACCTTTGATGAGAGTGAGTTCACGGTGCTGGAAGATCTCACCTACACCATCACCATTGATGGCACTCCCTTCAGCGTGTTGGCAACGGACTCTACCTCGCTGGGGGATCTGGTTGCCGCCTGGGGCGACTTGATCGATGATGATGACGACTTCAGCGCAAGCAGCGATGGCTTGGTGCTCAGCATCACCGAGGGTGCCGCAACGGCAACCATTGTGATCGGCGTTGAGCCAATGGAAGTGACCACTGGTGTCACCATCGAGCTGGTTACGGTTGACGATGACGATATCCGCCGAATCACCTTTGATGATGCCGAGTTCACTGTGCTCGATGGTCTGACCTACACCATCACCATTGATGGCACTCCCTTCAGCGTGCTGGCGACGGACTCCACTACGCTCGAGGGTCTGGTCGGTGCCCTGGCCGCCTTGATCGACGATGACGACGACTACAGCTCCACCAGCGACGGCACGGTGATTGACATCACTGCAGGCGCGAATACGGCGGATATCGAGGTAATCGTTGCGGGCGCGACCATTACTGATGGCTTCACCCTGGCATTGACTCCGGACGCCGTTCTCGAACTCGAGCTTGAGGGCGAGACCTTTACCCTGTCGGCTGGTAATTCAGAGATCGGAACATCCGTCCTGCTGGATGGCAGTGGCACCGATGGGGTTGCCATCAGCTTCAGCGCGGGTGTGCTGACGATTGTGTATGAGGCGGGTGACAGCACCCTGGGCGACATTGTCGATAAGATCACCGTCTTCGGCACCTTCACCGCAGTCGCATCGGATGAGGATGTTGAGCTTGGCTTCACCGCTTCGGTTGAAACTGAGGGTGGGGTAAATGCGGTAGCGGCCGTCGCCACGATTACCTTGCTGGATGGCACTATCCTGACCTTGACTTCCAACGATCCGACCAGCCACGCCGGCTTCTCTGGTGTCGTCGTAACGGTGCTGACCGGAAGCGCGGCCGAATTTGATGATGAGTCGGGCATCACGCTGACCTTGGTGGATGGAGCAACCACTCTGACTGCACTCAACACAGTGCTGGAGGATGAAGATTTGGTCGCCACTACCGACCGACCAACGGAGCAAGCCGATGATGCACTGATCAGCTCCATGGCAGATGATTTCGATGCGGGTGAGCCCGCAGTGCCTGCGAGCGTCGAGGTGCGTGCGCCTGGACTCGACAATGACTTCACCATTTTCGCCTCACCACGAATTGACGGTTATGTCGTGCGCTTTGAGGACGGTGGCCCCGGCAGTGCGGTCGAGGTCCAGATCGTAAATGGCATCATCGCTATCTCGATCGACTTTGGCACCACCACCGCCGCTGAAGTGCTGGCCGAACTGAACGCGCCGATGAGCTATAGCTTCACGCTTGGTGAAGGTACCTCTTCCTCCGCTGCGGGTGGTTCGGTAGGCATTTTGGATAATGAATTGCAGGTAGCCGTTAAAGATAATGGCAGCGCCTTTAATGGCATTCGTATTGTGCTGGTCGGGGATGCCACCAGCGGGATCAGTGCTGACTGGGCTGGTGATGATGTTGTCGGAGATGGTAACCGCACCCTGACGATTAGTTATGTGGCCGACCGGACCACCCTGGGTGAGATTATTGCCTTCATCAATAACTACGAGGACGCCGAAATCTCCGCCGGTGACGTGCGCTTTGAGGCATCACTTACGGCTGGTTCGACGAGCGATGTGCTCTTGAGCATCGGTGCTGACTTCCTGACCGAGGCGGGCGAGACCGAAGTGCACACCGGGGAGGGAATTATTAACCCGGCTCCAGTCAGCGCGGGAGGCCTGCCAACTTTGAGTGGCGACCAACTCTTCAATCCGCGCCAGTCGATCATTATCAATGGAGTGCTCTACTTCATCGGTGACTACGCCGAAACTCTGGTGGGCACTACCGGCGGTGGCAGCAGCAGCCAGCCAGCTTCGGTCGAGATGACAATTGGTGGTGAGGACTTCACGATTAGCGCCTCTACCAACGGCTCCAGCTTCGACGGAGTGGAAGTGCGGATCAGCGCCACCTCGATGAATGGGGTGCAGACGAATTTCAGCTTGTCGGCTGGTTTGCTCGAAATCACCTATCAGCCGGGTGTCTCGACTTTCCAGGACCTGCAGAACGCGTTCAACTCACTCCTCAATTTCAGCATAAGCTTTGATACGGACAACCTGGGCGATACGCTATTGCCAGCCAATACGGTTCACCTGTGGCGTCAGACGGCTGCCGATGCCGATACCGTTGAGCGCGTCCTGCCGGACTCGCTGACGCTGGGTGGTTCGGTCAATCTGGTTGAAGTGCCAGCGGGACTATTGCTCATCGATGCGACCAATGGCATTCGTTTGCTGAACGCTGCGGGCGAGCTCTCCACTGCCGTGGCTGCTGCTGACTTTAGCCAATACCGCCTCATGGAGGGTAACCAGGTCGCATTGCTCGAAAGCGATGGCCGCGTGCTGCGTCAGCACATCGTCGATGGCGTCACTCGCAGCGCCGTCCGCTCGCAACCATGGATTGAGCTGAGAACTGCCGTCGCGCACGCTGGCAATCTTTACATTGCCGAGAATACCGGCACCCGCGATGTCCTCTACCGCATCGATGGCTCCGCCGCCTCACTGGTGCACACCCTCGCTATCGGAACTCGCTTTGAGCAACTGATCTCCGTCGGTGATCACCTCTACTTCACCACCCGCAGCAGCTCACCGGAGGCCCTCGGATTGTTCCATCTGGCAGCTGACGACAGTGTGACCGCTGTTACCACCTCCTTCGATATCAGCGGTGCGGGCATCTTCCACTCCTTCGTTGCGGTGGATGGCAAGATCGCACTGGTCTATAGCGTGCCGGGAGCAAATCGTCTGGCGGTTATTAATTCGGCTGAGCCAACTGTGGCCACTCAGGTTCGTGATATCGGCGCGGGCAACGTTTCTGAGATGACCGTTGTCGGCGAGCGTGTTTACTTCCGCTTCGGCAATGCCCGTGGTTCGTTCCTCTGGACCAGTGATTTGACCCAAGCTGGCACCGCCCGTGCCACCGATCCCCGCGATTCCTCGATCATCCAGGCCGCCAACCCAACTCAGTTGGTGTCCTTCCGGGATCAGCTCTTCTTTACGGCACCAGCCGGTGAGGCCAGCGGGGTCTTCTGGGTTTCCATCCCGGAAGCGGAGGGTTCAACCCAGGTTCAAACGGCACCGCTGGTTGATTTGGTGGATTCGGTGGTGCCGCCGCTCGTCATATCCGTGTTGGATGACGAGGGCGACGGTATCGTCACTGGCGCGGATGGCAGCGCCGCCCGCACCGAGATCCTTTACAGCGCGGAGTCGGCTAATCAGGCACTCATTGATGTGACCGAGGTGGTCCGTGCCTTCCTGGCCGCTGGTAAGACCCGCATTACCTTTGCGCTGTCGCTTGATTTGGAAGCCGAAGCTATCCCGGAGGATGGCTTCACCATCGCCCACGCCGACACCGCCAATGGCTCGCAGTTGCAGGTAGTCACCGGGTCCGTGGCCGCCGTCACCGGTTCCCTGTTTACCGCCGAGGGTCGCCTGCTGCAATCCGATCAGCCAGTGATCGACCTCAGCCAGTTGCCTGCGGGCACCTACTTCCTGCGCGTCAACGGGCCAACTGATGCGGTCGAATTTATCCAGCGGGGCACCGCAACGATCAAGCCGGAGGGGTCATCGCTGGGCAGCGCAGGTGATTACACCTATTACATTCGCGAAAATCAGTTGCGCCGGACCAACGGCTTCCTGGGCGAAACCAACTTCCTGGACGCTGTGGTGCGCTCAGGCCCAGCTGCGGACCAAATCATTGCGGGAGCCGATTTACGCTTGGTCGGTGGTGCAGGCGATAGTTTCTACTTCACCCGCGTCGAAACCAATGATGCCGACGAGCAACAAACCGTCCTGTGGGAAATCTCCGGAGTCTTTGCTCAGCGGGTGGGTGTGCTGCCGGACGACGCGGACCAGTGGGTCGCCGTGGGCAACACCCTGGTATTCAATGTTGGCAGCGTTCTCTACGCGGTTGAGGGTGTCGAACTGACCGAATTGTATGATTATGAGGAAGCCCTTATCAGCGGGATGGAGTCGGCTGCGGGCCGCGCGGTTTATCGTGTCACTGCGGCGGAAGATTTCGGTCGCTGGCATGCCACCGATGGCACGGTTGCTGGAACGATTGCCCTCGATTCCGTCGATGCGGGCGGCCAGGAGTCGGGTGACATTGTTGCCGCTGGCGGCTTCATCTTCTATCTCGCAGAAAACGATGGTAAACTGACACTCTGGCGGGCTCAGCCAGGGCAGGGGCAAGACTACGGTGCAGAGCCGCTGATGGTGGCCGCACTGGCTGCGGTGGATGCCGTTGAATGGTCCATGCTGGCTGTTTCCAATTTCAATGTCTTGTTCACCGTGACCAACAGCGCTGGCGAAGTTCAGTTGTGGATCAGCAACGGCAACGGCGACGGGCTGCTGGGTGGCCAGCAACCGGGCACGGTGCGCATCGTCGATGATTTGGGCGGCCCCGCATCCTTCGTCGGCGTCTTTGACAACCGCATGTTCTTTGTGGTCGAGGGCGAGGATAAGCAAACCCTGTGGTCCACCGAGGGCACCTCCGAATTGACATTTGTGGTCGTCGAGGAACTGCCGGGTGAAGTTCGCAGTCAAGTGGTCTGGAATGGGGAGACCTACTTCATCGCGGGGCCGAATTTCAGTCCGATGCTGTGGAAACTGAACGATGACGGTGCCGAGTTTATCAGCTTCCTGCCCATGTTTGCCGATAACCTTTCGGCGGCTGGCAATGTGCTCGCCTTTACCGCACTCTTTGTCACTGACACCGAAACGGGTGATGCACTCTATGTCACGGATGGCACCGCAGATGGTGTCCGTATGGTGGTCGAGTTGTCCCCGGTCGATCCGGGTCGAATCACCGATATCGCACTCACCAGCAACGGCATCGTCTTTATCGTCCAAAACAACGACGCGATTCTCGATGGCTTTGTGGACTACAGCTTGTGGATTTCCAATGGCTTCCGCGATGGCACCTATCCAATTCTTAGCAGCAACGCCGGCACCTTGCCGTTTGGCACGCTCGGCTTGGGTGACTCCGAGGCCATCCGTCCGCAATTACTCAAGGTGGTCGGTGCCATCGCCTTCTACTCCTTTGACGGGCGTATTATCGCCACCGATGGCACGGCTTCCGGCACCCGCATTCTCAATCCGGCTGAGGATATCAATCCGGTCGACGTGATCGAAAGTGATGGCCGCTTGGTGGTGCTCGATGACCAGGGCCGCATGTGGATGACGCAGGGTAACTTGGTGGGTCTGCCGTTCCGCATAGAGGTCAAGGCTCCGGTACCGGGTCGCATGCACTCAACTGGTGACCGCGACATCATCATTGGTGGCGAGGGTAACGACATCCTTATCGGCAACGGCGACCACGACATCATCTTCGGCGGGGGCGGCACCAACTTCTTCATCGCCGAGCGCAAGGAGATCCGCGACTTGCAGTCGTTCGAAAACTACGTCCTGCCGCCGATCGAAGAGTTCAGCTTCCAGCAACCACGCTCAACCGATACCGAGGTCTGGATTCCGGATGTGGATTTGCGTGCCGCTATTGCGCGTGCGCTGAATATTCCGGTCACGGAAGGATTCGATGGTCGTCCGGTCATCCACGGTAAGATCATGGCCAGCCAGATGGCGACTCTGGTTGAGTTGCAAGCGCCTAACTCTGGTATTCAGAGTGTGGTGGGGCTGCAGTTTGCCCGCAACCTCAAGGTGCTGAACTTGAACGGCAACCGCATTGAAGACCTCTCGATCCTGGTGCCCGCGACCGATCCGGTCTCCGGTGCGATCACCGGCCTCTCCAATCTGCGCATCTTCAGCATGGACTACAACGGCATGGGTGTTCTCACCTTCAACGGTGAAACCGAGCCGGGCGTTGGCGAATACTTCGAAGTGGATGGCTTGTTCAACGAAATTCAAATGACCGCTACCTTCTGGTTCCGCACCGATAACCATGGTGAAGCGATGGGCTTGTTCTCCATGGATAGTGGCACCCGTGGTGATGGTGGTCTGGACCGCTCCATCTTCCTGGATGAGCAGGGTCGCATCGGTGCCTACATCTATGGTGGTGCTGACCGGGGCTATGAAATTATCCGTAGCGCGGATGATACCAATTTTGCTGATGGCGAATGGCATCACGTCGCCTATGTCTACAGCTCGAACACGGATGTGGCTCAGCGCCTGTATGTGAACGGGGTCGAAGTGGCACTCGGCACCTTCACCTCGTCCAGCCTGTCGATCCAGGATGGCTTCAACGTCGGCTTTGGCTATGCGGTCAATGATGCCCCTGCTGGTGCCAGCATCCACGCGGGTGGTATCCCGGACCGACCTGGTGCGCCCGCCTACTTCAAGGGCGATATGGATGAACTGCGCATTTGGGATGCCGCCTTCAGCGATGTGCTGGTCAATGCTGATATGATCAGCAGCTACCCGGGCGAGCGTGTCGCCTTGGTGGGTTACTGGAGCTTCGATCAGGCACCCGGTGACTTCGTCATCGACCATAGTCTGTTCCGCCGCAACGGCGTCATGGGTGGTGGCAATATCGACCGCGCACCCGCCTTCAACTTCATGCAGCCGGATCCGTCCAATCGTCCGACTCCGGGTCATGAGCAGTATTCGGATGTCGGTCCGGAGCGCACACTCTTCCAAACCATCATCCGCGATCTCGGCCGCCTCAACGTTCCCGGCCCACTGGAGAAAGTCAGCTTGGCCTACACCCGCGTCGACGTGCTCGATCCGCTCAGCAATCTGCCGGATATGAACTACATCAATCTGACTGGTGTGATCAATCCGCAGGATTCGAATTTGGCAATCATTGTTGACCACAGCGATTCCAGTGAACCGCAAACCCGCCTGTTCACCACCAAGGATGGCACGGTTGTCGCTGTCGAGGGTGACCGCACCCTGGTCCTGAGCGCGGGCACTTGGGCCTGGCGCCGCCTGACTGTTGGCGGCGGCGTCGATGCCGATGAACACTTTGAGCTGGAGTTCGACGAAGCGACGAATGAGTTGATCGTCCGCGCCTTCGGTGAAGAGCAACGCTTTAGCCTGGAGCCTATCCGTCGAATCACTTTCGACCCATTCCAAGCGGCTACTTCCGAGGATCCTGCCAGCGGCTTTGAGGTGGTTGCCGATCAGGCATACTCGATTACCATCGATAGCACCGTCTTCACAGTTACTGCCACATCCAGCGATCTGGCTACACTGATTGCTGCGTTTGCCGACGCCATCAATGAGGACAGCGCCTTCACTGCGGAAAGCCGCGGTCTGGCCCTCTACATTAAGTCAGGAGCGGGTGATGCCACCATTGCTGTCGCCCGCGACGGCACACCCACCAGCACCGGCTTCTCCCTCGTGAGCTTGGCAGCCATTAACCAAATCCTCTTTGATGGTGGCCACGGCAACGATTCATTAACCATCGTGGGCCAATTCCCATTCGACATCTACGCCTTCGGTGGTGCTGGCGACGACATCCTGATGGGCGGTCATGGCACCAACTACCTGTTCGGTGGCGCTGGCAACGATACCCTCATCGCCCGTGGCGGCACCAGCTTCCTGACCGGTGGCCGCGGTGACGATACTTATATCTTCCACGACGATTGGGGCACTGCAACCGTCAACGAAAACCCGAATGGCGGCACCGACACCATCGACTTCTCCGGGGTGTCCCAAGATCTGGTGATCAATGTCCGTGGCACCTCACGCACCGCCGACGGAGCGAATTCCGTCGCTCACGCAGCCAATACCATCGAGCGCTTCATCGGTGGCGAGGGCGACGACATCATGAACCTCCATCGCGAGGAGGGCGGCTTGCTGGAACTCGGTGACGGGGTGCTGATCTGGGACCGCGTCGCGATTGCCCACAGCGGTATCGAGAAGATCGACATCCGCTTCGTCAATAGCTCCGGTGAGCGCACCGGCGTGGTGCGCGTGCTGGCTGATCAGGATTACCGCGGACGTGAATTGCGTATCGAGGCACGTGGGATCGACATCCGCGCTTCGATTAAGGCGCAAGGCTTGTCCTTGCAGGCGACCAACATCATCGGCATCAGCCAAAACCTGAATGTTGAAACCGGTCTTGGTCGCATGATTACCCTCGAAGCGGATACGATGCGCATTGCCGCCCGCAACGGGGTCGGCGATATCAATATGCCGCTCTACGTCAAGGCGGGCACACTCGAAGCCCAAACTGAGGGTGCCGCCGGTATCTATCTGGTTACGCTCACCGATACTATCATTGGCAATGTCGAATTCGGAGACATCGGTGCCACCACCGCCGGCCTGAAGACTGGCGCGGGTGGCAATATCCACTTGGTCAATCTGGGTGGACGCTTGATCGTCAATGAAGCGATCCAAGGCAGCGGCGGTCGCGTCGTCATCACGGGTGAGCGCATGGATATCAACGCTAACATCGCCAGCGTGCGCGAGATCAACGGCCAGACCTTCCGCGGCACCCTCGTCTTGCAGCCGCTCTCCACCCGCACTGCAATCGGCATGGCCACGGCCTTCGATCCGCTGGCCAACCAGTTGCACTTCTCCGCTGCCGAGATCAACCGCTTCATGAATGGCTTTGATTCGTCGGCTCCCGCGACCTTCCTGTCCGGTGGACGTCTGGTCACCTTGCCATCCGTTTCGGGTATCAACATCGGTCGTGCCGATGGCCGTCACGTAATCACACTCGATACCTTTACCTATACCGAGTCCTTCACCTTCCGTGCGCCGCAGCCATTCGGTCTCTTTGACATCATCGGCACGCTGCTGCTGGCTCCGTCTATCATTGATGGGCAGAGCCCCACACTCAGTTTCCTTGGATGGCGCTGATTTATGCCATGATCTATAAAATAAAGTTGCCATCAAAATAAGTTTTTCTTCTTTTACTCTCTTTTTACTGACCCGTCATGCCGCCCTCAAAACATCAAACCCGAAACCGCTTCACGGTTGAGGGCTTGGAATCCAGGATTTTGCTCTCCGCCGTGCCGATGGATGCGGTCATGGAGACAGATGAGGAACCGCAGGTCTATGAAGTTCAGTATGTCACCGAGGCGGCGGAAGTGGCCTCTAGCGAAAGCGGGGGCGAGCTGTATGAAGGTGCCGGATCCCTGCAGGTCGTTGAGGATCTGTTTGTTTCTGCCGAGGGTGTCTTTAATGGTGCGGGTGATTTGTTGCAACCGATTGGACCGGGCATGGAGTTGGTGGCCGATCATATCACCATCGCTGACGGCACGGTCTTGGAGTCAGTTTCACTGTTAGCCAACTCGATTTCGCTGGGTGAAGTAACTTGGGCCGGGGACAGTCATTTGGATGCCGGCCAACTCAGTTTACTGGGCGCGCAGACGGCGCTGCCCGGTGCCACGCTGCTGCTGACTCCCGGCTCTGATGAGGCCGACATCTACCTCGGTCAGCCAGTGGATGGCGTCGCCTTTGGCCTGGATGCGCAGGCACTCTCACTGCTGTCTGCCGCCGGGCTGGAGCACCTGACGATTGGCAGCGAAACGGGGAGGCACCTGTTCACCATCGATGGGCTCAACTATAGTGGTAATTTGACGCTGCAGGCTCCGACCGACGAAGGTTCGTTCAGGGTCGTCAGTGAAGTGCTGCATTCTGGTGGCACGCTGACCTATGTCGGCACGGGCACCACGCAATTCACTAGTGCCGATACGCTCACCGAGGGTGTGCCGGTTGCTGTCAATGACAGCGTTGAGCTGGTTTACACGGTGGGTAATGAGAATGAAATCCGGATCGACACCACCTTAAATGGCAACACCGCTGGTGCCGATATCTCCATCACCGGAGATATTCGCGGCACCGACGAGGGCGGGGGCGGCACGCTGTTCCTCAATGCGGGAACCGAGGGCACTATTTTGATCGGGGGCAATATCGGCACTTCCAAAGCGATCCAACGTATCGTGATCGAGAGTGCCGCTGAGGTAATTATCGAAGGCAACATTCAGGTGGAAATCTTTGAGGTGTTGGACGGTCGCGG